>CAZVXQ010000010.1:0-13175 GCA_964630815.1 uncultured Candidatus Saccharibacteria bacterium
GTACGGATCAGTACTACCCTGAGCTATAACATCTCTCCTTACAGAAGAAGCATACATATTTTGAGATAACATTTTAAGATTTTCTGGAGCTGTAAGAATGGAAATGATTTGATAACTACCATCAAGCTTTGATGATGCCCTAACCAAAGAAAAGCCGAACATCTTGCCATAAACTGCTTTGACACCACCACTGCGAAGTTGCGGAAGTGGTGCAACATCAAAATTTAGATTGATATTTTTATTTCTAATATCACCGAGATCGGAAGCAAAACTAAAATATGTAGCCAAAGTACCAGCTAAGAAAGCAACCTTATCATTTGGCATTCCCCGATTCCAAGAATAGTTTTGATTTGTTGGATCGGCAAACTGACTGAAGAATTGAAAAGCAGAACTTGGTTTTGCCGATGAATATGGATTGATAGCAGAAACTACATAGCCTTCATTATTTACAGAAGTTACCGGATTGCCGATTTGGAATAATAATGAACCAAGAATTTCTCTAGCATTTGAAATATTGGAAAAATCTCCAAGAGCAATGGCTGATCGTCTAACATTTCCATTTTGATCTCGAGTTGTAAGTTTCTGGACCAAACCCGGTTTTAGACTAGTACCAGTAAACTCATCCCAATATTTTGGATAGCTCGCTATACCAGCAGAATTAAAAATATCCCTATTCCAATACATTACTAGAGGATCGATGGTGAAAGGTACAGCCAAGACGCCATTATTACTCAAATAAATCCTTGCTTCATCTATATATGAAGTAAAGAATGTATTTTTTGGCAAGACTGTATAAGGAATAAATGCCAATTTATTGAGTTGTGGCAAAAGCATGTCAGTCGAGACCAAAATAACATCAGGTCCTTGACCGAGCGCCAAAGCATTTACAAAGTTTTGAGAAAAAGTTTCTGGTCTATGTTCGACATAACTGATTTTTATTGATGATGACCGAGAAGAATTTATATTTGCAAGATACTCTGTAAATAACTCTTGAGGGAAAGTTCCCCAAACTGTAATAGATGGCAATTCCATTTGGCTATTTGTACCTTTGTAAGTGGCAAAAGCGATCGCACCCGCTATGGTTGCTATTACAAAAAAAGCTAAAACAATTAGTTGAAATTTTGTCATTTTATCTTATTAAAACTAAACCATAATGATGATCTCCTGCATTGAAAGTTTGATCAATTTTGAAACCAGCTTTTTCAAATAACATTTGTGCTTTATTTGAAGTTACGATGGTCTTTGGACTAAGTGGTGATATTTCGCTCCAATCAATAACTAAAACCTTGCCACCAGGTTTGAGAATTCTTTTTATTTCCAAAACAAACTCGTCGGTTTTTCCAACCTGAAAAAGAACGTTGGATGCAATAACTCTGTCAGCCATAGCTTCACCGATCTTTGTACCGCCAATCTTCTCAAAATTACCCCAAATAACTTCTATATTATTTAAACCAGAAGATTTACCTACCGAACGAATCCTTTCGAGAAGGTCTTTTACAACGTCTATCGAATATACGCGCCCACTACCTCCGACTCGTCTTGCTGCTTCAAATGTATAGAAACCTGATCCAGCACCAAGATCGACAACTCTCATCCCTTCATTGAGTCCTAGTTTTGATAAATTAGAAGCAGGATCAGAAAACATGAAGTAATTATATGGCAAAACACAGCAAATGTAGAGGGTTGTTGGGGACAAAGCTCCGCGAGGCGAGGCCTCGCGGGTTGGTGTTACGATTTTTAGCCACAGTTTTTGATAACTGCCTATTTTACTCCTCGAGGCCTCGCCTAGAGACAAATCAAACTAGCAAGAGAGTCGCCATCACGGAGCTTCATGACTCTTACACCCTGAGTTGAGCGTCCGAGTGTTGGGATTTCTTTGAGATCGACGCGAATAACCTGACTCTTTTTGGACATTGCCACGATTTCTTCGACATCATCTGTGACTACCTTTGCGCCCATAAGCTCTCCGGTTTTTGAGGTTACATTCATAGTGAGAATACCCGATCCACCACGATTTTGCGTCTTGTATTCAGAAAGTTTAGTCTTCTTACCGTAACCATTTGCACTCATTACAAACAACGCCGGATTCTTTGCATCTTTTGAAACGATATCAGCAGAGATCACCGCATCATCTTTTCCTAGTTTGATTACACGCACACCTGCAGCATTCCTACCCATCTCACGGACATCGCTCTCTTTGAATCGGATAGATTGACCATCCTTGGTTGCAATCACAATTTCATCATTTTTGGAGACAAAAGATGCCGAGATGAGCTCATCACCCGAATCTAGCTTGATAGCAATAAGACCAGAACGTCGTACATCGCGGAAATGACCAGCGGATGATTTCTTGCCTGTACCAGTCTTCGTAACCATCATAAGATTGAGACCGTCTGCAGTCTTCTTGTCCTTTGGCATTGGCAAAATAGAAGTAACTTTTTCACCTTCTGACAAAGAAATAAAGTTCATTATAGACTTACCTCTTGTAGCCCTCTTGCCTTCAGGAATATCATACATTTTTATTTGATAAGCTTTACCCATATCGGTGAAGAATAATAGATCATTGTGAGTAGAGGCAAAGATAAGGTGAGAAATAAAATCTTCTTCCTTTGTATCGAGATCTACCACTCCGACACCACCGCGCTTCTGCTTGCGATATTCATCTGGATTTGTGCGTTTGATATAACCGCCTTTTGTCAGCACCAAAACGGACTCTTCATCAGCAATCAAATCTTCAGGATTGAAATCTTTGACACCATGCTTGACGAGCTTTGTACGGCGATCATCGCCATATTTCTCTTTTGCATCGAGTAATTCTTGTTTGATGAGATCGCGAACTTTCTTTTCACTACCCAAAATAGCCTTGAGCTTTGCAATAAGGTCTTGTGTTTCTGCCAATTCATCGAGAACTTTCTTTCTCTCTAGTCCGGCTAGTTTCTGCAATCTCATTTCCAAAATAGCTGTAGCTTGCTTGTCACTAAACTTAAACTTTTTTATCAAATTAGCATGCGCCTCAACAGCGTCTTTGGAAGCTCGAATAAGAGTAATAATCTCGTCTATATGATCGAGAGCTTTCTTGAGACCAAGTAAAATATGTTCACGATCTTCTGCTTTGGTAAGATCGAACTGTGTACGACGTCGGATAACAATTATGCGATGTTTGACGAATTCCTCGAGAATAGTTTTTAGCGCCAACGTGTGAGGAACGCCATCAACAAGAGCAACCATGTTGACATGGAATGGATCTTCGAGCTGGGTATGTTTGTATAGAAGATTAAGAACTTTTTCTGGATACGAGCCTTGCTTGAGATCGATAGCAATACGAACATCTTCGGTGGATTCATCGCGAATAGCTTTTATACCTTCGATAATTTTGTCACGATGCAAATCAGCAATTCTAATGATAAGTTCAGCTTTGTTAACACGATAAGGAATAGAGGTAATAACAATCTGATATTGACCTTTTTTGTCTTCGATTATCTCTGCTTCACCGCGAACAGTAATGCCACCACGACCAGTTGAATAAGCATGACGGATGTCTTTTTCTCCGTACATAATTGCACCTGTTGGGAAATCTGGGCCTTTTATGAATTGCAATAAATCTTCGGTCGTTGCGTCTTTATTTTCCAAAATATGAATAGTTGCATCAACAACTTCATTCAAATTGTGTGGAGGAATATTTGTTGCCATACCAACAGCAATACCCAAGGTTCCATTCAAAAGTAGGTTTGGTAATGTAGAAGGCAAAACAGAAGGCTCGGTACGCGTACCCTCATAGTTTGAACGAAAATCAACGGTATTCTTCTCTATATCTCGAAGTAATTCCGAAGAAATCTTGGACATTTTGGCCTCTGTGTATCTGTCCGCCGCTGCACCATCACCGTCGAGCGAGCCGAAGTTTCCTTGACCGATAGCCAATGGATAACGCATACGGAATGGCTGAATAAGGTTTACCAATGATTCGTATACCGCAACCGTACCGTGAGGGTGATAGTTACCTGTTACGTCTCCAACAATCTTTGCTGATTTACGAGTTTTACCACCTGGAGTGAGGTTGAGCTCATGCATAGTGTACAAAATACGACGATGAACAGGCTTGAGACCATCGCGTATATCAGGAAGAGCACGAGCAGTAATAACGGACATAGCATAATCGAGATACGATTCACGCATCTCTGTTGTAATACTTCTGTCTACAATACCCTTGTTCTCTCTCAAATCTATTGGTTCATTCTTTGGTTCGTCGGTTTTTCTGGCCATAAATTTTTATAGTTTATGAAAACAATATAGCAGAAATTTTATCACAAAGCGAGACTCAATCTGAGGCACAGTCTCAGTTACCGAGGTACCGCATTATATTATTATTTTCTACCTGGCTTTACTTCAACACTGCTGTATATAACTTTCTTTGGACCGAAAAAGATATCTTTGATATCTACCGCAAAAGAACCAACGCTTGCCAAAATAGTCTTGGTCGGTGTTTTGATCTGTTGCACAATTCCAGTTTCGATATTTGCCAGATTTTGTTGAGCGGGTTCCATTATAGAATCAAAAGAACTCAACCAAAAAATAAAAATTAATGCCGTTACGCCAAAAGAGATGAGAAGTGAGTAACGTCTGCGAATATGATCTGGTTTTTCACTCAAATTTTGGATGATAGACTGAAGTGACATGTAGAAATTATACCATCTATATTTACCGTGGTGCAACCTCGAACTCCGCGAGGCGAGGCCTCGCGGAGATCTATCTCCATTTTTCAAGCTCGTTTTCAGAAATTATCGTTTTTTGATCGCGAGGCCTCGCCTCGCGGAAAATTACGCCTCAGAAGCAACAACCATGACTTCTGCCTCCTTGCCTTCTAGATCTTTTTTCTTGAGAGTTAGTTTTGACTCTGGCTTTGGATTGTCTCCAGCTTCTTTTAGGAAGACCTTTAGCGAATCTTTGTTATCATCATAAAGTATAGGAATAATTATCTTTGGTTCAATAGAGACTGCAAGTTTGTAAGCCTTGGCAGGATCGAGTACACCATCGCCACCAATTGGAACAAATAAAATATCAACCTCATCTATTGCTTCATCGGTTGCCTTTGGTAACTCAACGGTATTGATAGCGCCCAAAAAACAAATATTCATACCCTCAAGAGCGACAGTATAGACAGTATTTATTCTCTTTTCTCCACCATATTGTGATTCTGAAGGTAGGCCTTTTATAAATACATCTTTGATCTCGTATTCACCTGGGCCGGAAATTACAAATGGCTTCTTCTCACCGAATGTAACTTGGTCAACTCCATTCATGTCTTCGTGATTGATACTAGAAAGGACGACATCTGCCCCGAACTTGGAAGTTTTGAGTTTTGAATCCTTCGAAATTGGATTGAAAGCGAGAATAGTATCGCCAAACTGAACTTTTACAAATGCTCCGCCTAAATATGTAATTATCATGTGAATAATTTAGCATGATTTCCTACCGAGGTGCAACCTCGGCGTTGAGCCATTTTTTTGGTGGTATTTTGGCTATGTGCGGGGTTACAGTGAGGGGGATTGAAAACTGGTTGTTTGGTGTATAATTATATGTAGACACTGATCGCCTAGGTGCCTAGAAGAATAAAAGTGCAATCGGGCTTGAATCCGAAAGCATGGACTGAATCCTATTCTTCTTAGACAGGCGAATTGACAATGACGACGAACTCGAAGACGGCTCCTGCCGCGACTACTACGTGGTGGCAGATGTTTTGGATGATTATCACTCAGGATGCGGCTCTCGGGCCGTATCTCAAATTGTGGAAAGGGGCAGACCCCTACCTCAGCCTCAACGTGGTCAAGATTTCGGTCGTGGCGATGATCGTGGGGTTGGTAATGTGCCTTCTCGCTCACAGGTTAGGAGATGAGCACAGTTACATCTACATGATCATCGGGGGTGTGATTAACTTCCTTGGGCTGTTCATCGGGTTCGCAAACGCCCGATGCCTCTCCAAAACAATCACGTCGCTCAAGTGTATCTGGAACAGCAAGAAGTTTGAGCTTCTCGAGCGTGGTGAATTCGACCGAGGCATGATCAAGGCGATTATGACTCCTACGGCCACGTACTGGGCGGAGCAGGTGGTCCACCTCGAGGTTTCCGGTCTCGACAAACTCCCGAAAGGTCATCGTGAAAAATCTTCCCACAAGCGGAAGATCGACACGTACGTTAGTGCATGTCTCAACATGGGTCTCGGTCGTGGGATCCTGACCCACCAGGAATTAGTCAAGATCGTTTTTTCCATCGCTCAAGGAAAATACTAGAGCGAGTTTCGCACCCCACCCCCGGTCCGCCGGTGGTGGGGTTTTTGCTTGTCGAGATAAAATAACGGCTCAACGCCGAGGCTGCGCTTCGGTAGACAACCACCACCTTTTGTGCTAAATTCGCCATGTACGGCATAGGCCGTTTTAATAGTCTCGCATCATCCCGCAATTAATTTTATTAGTCTAAAAAGCGGAGCGGAGACGTACAAATATGTTTAAGAAATTAAAAGAGACCCTAACTGGTAAAAGCGAGAAAGAAAACAAGGTAGAAGAGACTTCAACAGAGGTTACAGCAGAAACAAAAGTTACAAAAAATGAAACTGCAACATCTCCAAAAGAAGCTGTTTCAGCACAAGTAGCCCCAAAGGCTCGTACGAGAAAATCAACAGATGCTCCAAGATCTAGCGAAAACAATCCTCCTGCAAAACCAAAAGGAGAGATGGAGCTTACCGATGAACAAAAACAAAGCTTCATGGGTAAACTTTCTGTAACCATGAAGAATCCCCCTATCATCGGTGATCTAGTAGAAGGTCCGGTGATCGCAGTCGAGAAGTCATCAGTCTACGTTGACCTAGCACCATTTGGTACAGGTATTATTTATGGTCGCGAATTCATTATTGCTCGAGATGTAATAAAGAAAATAAATGTTGGCGATGTTATTGCTGCAAAGATAGTTGATACCGCCCACAAAGAAGGCTACTTCGAACTTTCACTAAAAGAAGCTCGTCAGGCCCTCATCTGGAATGAAGCGGAGATTGCTATCAAAGAAAAGAAGGTTCTCGATCTACCAGTCAAAGAAGCAAACAAGGGTGGTCTTCTTATCGAATGGCAAGGTATCCTCGGCTTCCTACCAGCTTCTCAACTCAAAACCGATCACTACCCTCGCATATCAGATGGTGACAAAGATAAGATCCTAGAAGAATTGAAAAAGCTAGTTGGTACACGCCTCCAAGTTGCCATTATCACAGCTGATCCAAAAGAAGGTAAACTCATCTTCTCAGAAAAAGGCTCAGAGACAAAAGAGAAAGAAAAGATAGTTAGCAAGTATGAAGTTGGAGACACAGTCGGCGGTACTATTACAGGCATCGTCGATTTTGGTGTATTCGTCAAACTAGAAGAAGGTTTAGAAGGTTTGATCCATATCTCTGAGATAGATTGGGGCCTAGTTGATGATCCTCGTAACTTCGTAAAAGTCGGTCAAAACATAAAGGCAAAAATTATCGAAATTAAAGATGGCAAGATTTCCCTCTCATTGAAACAACTCAAGGCAAATCCTTGGACCGAAGCAAGTAAGAAATATCAAAAAGATATGACAGTTTCTGGCGTGGTCATAAAGTTCAACAAACATGGCGCACTCGCTTCAATAGAAGAAGGTGTAGCAGGTTTAGTTCATGTTTCCGAATTTGGTTCAGAAGAAAAGCTCCGCAAGAATCTCGAATTGGGCAAAGCTTACAACTTCAAAATCACTCTCTTTGATCCAAAAGAACAAAAGATGGCTTTGGCATATACCGGAGAGAAGAAATAGCAGATGTCGGACATATGCATAACATAAAATAAAACCCCGAAAGGGGTTTTATTGACTTATAAATAGGCAAGGTGCTACAATTGTATTACTTTGGCCTTTGGCCCCCGCGATTCCCCGTTTTGCACGGGGTTTCGTTTTTAATTGTTCCTAGTATCAACTTTACAAGTTCGATAATTGACGAATAATAAATGTTCATTTTTATAAAACCAATTCTTTTGATTAACCTTTGAACACTTATAACTCTACATTGAAATAATAGAATTTGGGACTCTGTTCCCTCACAATTGGTCAAAATCCTAAAATCATCAGTTTTTATCTTGCTGGTTAAAGGCGCAATTAATAGTAAATCCTTATTTATTTTTCTAATAATTAGTACTGGTCTTTCAAACTGATCATTCTTACCGTCAATTTCTGAACCAATGTTCACACCTACAGAACACCACCAGATTTCTTGTTCGCGAAAAAAGACCTCACGGTTTTTATTGTTCAGATCTACTGATTTGGCGATTTCATTCCATTTATCAAAATCTTTGAAATATTCCTCCATCACCAAATCCTATCAAATCAAGATAAAATCCTGATAAAATAATTATCAAAAATTAATGAAGATTTTAAACAAAGAAAGGCTCCGTTTTTTGCAGATGTTTGCAGATGTCAGACCTCTGCATATATGCGAAGGTAACACTTCTGATAAAACTCAATGCCGAGGTGCAACCCAGCAAAATTAATTAAACTCACTCATCGCCTTCTCTCTACCCTCTTTTGTTAGGACCGCCACAGCCTCGACGACTACTTTTGCTACTTTCTTTAGTTCTTTGAGCTCATCGTCTTTGAATTTACCCAAAATAAATTTCTCTACTTTATCCTCACCGTTTATCAGCTTTGCATTACCTTTTGCATTTTCGGGAGCGGTACCGATGCGAATACGAACGAAAGCCTCGGTCTTGACCGCTTTGATGATTGATTCCAAACCGTTATGACCACCGGAGCTACGATTGTAAGAGATTCTAATCTTACCCAAAGGCAAACTAAAATCGTCATAGATCACCACCAGCTTCTCGGCCGCCTTGATACTCTTTACTAAAGGAGCAATCGACTTGCCCGATAAATTCATAAATGTTTCTGGAGCAATAAGAGTCACTTTCTCTTTACCAATTTTTGCCACACTCACCTGTGCATTGAGTTTTTTATTAAATAAAAATTCACCACCATACTCCTTTTGTACAAAATCCAAAACCATTCGACCGGTATTGTGTCTAGTATTTGCGTATTCCTCCCCAGGGTTTCCCAAGCCTGCAATAATGTATGCCATATGCCCCACAGTATATGCCAAAAAACGATTTGTGTAAAAGGGTTTTTTGTGCTATCATTGGCAAAACTATGGAGCCTAATTTACCACAAAACCCACCAGTAAAGGCTTCTTTTTGGTCTAATATCTGGGAATGGATAAAAGTCATAGCTATTGCCCTACTCATCTCTCTACCTATCAGATTTTTTATTGCAGAACCATTCGTTGTAAATGGTGCTTCGATGGACCCAACATTTGCTACAGGTCAATTTCTTATTGTAGATAGATTGTCCTACCGTTTCAACGAACCCAAGAGAGGTGACGTAATTGTTTTCCGATACCCGAACAATCCAAGCACTTATTACATAAAACGCATTATCGGTTTACCCGGAGAAACAGTCAATATCAAAAATGGCATTGTCTCCATCGAATCAAATTCCTCAGATTCTATATCCTCGACCACAATAAGTGAACCGTATATTACTAGTAACCACACATCATCTGACACATTGAAAGCAAAATTAGGTAATACAGAATACTTCGTCATGGGTGACAACCGTCGAGAAAGCTCAGACTCTAGAGCATGGGGACCATTACCAGAGGATTACATCATTGGCAGGCCAGCTCTTCGACTTTATCCAATTACAAAATTATCAACATATCCGGGCGAATATAATTCAAAATAAAATGAAAACAAAAAAAGAAACAACTTCAAAATTCATAAATTATGATAATTTAGATAAAATTGGTGAAATAGCTGTCTACTACGGTTTTAGCCCAAAGAAAAGCCCAACCATAACAAAAGCAGACATTGATGCTGTGAAAGACATTATTGATGGTGATTATATTGATGATGAAACAGACAAGCACGACAAATTAACTCTGCATGTCGAAGAAAAAGTCGCTCTTATTCGAATGTATAACGAAGAGAACATGCACACCGAACCACAGCCAGTAATGCTTTACTTCAAAGATACATGCAAAGGTTCAAAGTCACATCGTTATGCTGATCTAGAAATCCTAGGCTTCTCTGGTCCAATCGCCGAAGCAACTCTTATTCAAACAGCGAGAGTAATGCTCGAAGAAGAAGGTGTCAAAGATACCATGGTAGAAATAAATTCCACCGGAGACAAAGATTCGATGGCACGATTTACTCGAGAATTGACCGCCTATTACCGCAAGCATATCAATGAAATGTCAGCAGATTGCCGTGAATTATTCAAAAAAGATCCATTTGAGTTACTCTCTTTCCAAGACAAATCTTGCCAGGAACTCAATAGTAAAGCTCCAAGAGCACTTGATTATCTATCAGAAAGTAGCCGAAGGCATTTGGAAGAAATTTTAGAATATTTGGAAGCTCTAAAAATTCCTTACAATGTCAACAACAATCTTGTTGGCAATCGCAAGTATTGCGGAGAAACAATATTCAGTATTGTTAGTGGAGAAAAATCATCAAAAGATCGCAAAGTTGTTGCTGTCGGCATGCGTTACAACAATCTAGGCAAAAGATTGGCCCTAAAGAAAGATATCCAAGGTGTCGGAATTTCGCTACTCATTAAAAATGGCAAGAATGACAATCGCAAACCAACAAAAAAGATGAAAAGACCTATAGCATCTTTTGTTCAACTTGGTCTTCAATCAAAATTACTTTCTTTGGAAATTGTTGAAAGTCTACGAAAAGCAAAAGTACCACTTTATTTGTCTCTTGCAAAAGATCGTCTAGGTGCACAAGTTTCTTCTGTAGAAAAATATCATACCCCTTACGTCATCGTGATTGGCAAAAAAGAAGCTGTGGAAAGAACAGCTATTGTTAGAGAAAATGATCGACACTCTCAAGAAATTGTCTCCTTAGAAGACTTGCCAAAGCACATGAAGAAGATCGAGACTGAGTATTTTAAGTAATAATCTAGGTATTCAGGTTCCTCGCTGAAAACACTTTCTTCGAGGCCGCCAAAATGTTGCAACATTTTGGCTTAATCCTCGGAATTCTCTGCTGAGAATTCCTGCGGAGCCTCTCAGAAAATGTTTTCATCGTGGAACCTGCAACCAAAACTTCGATATACTTAAGATGATCCAGGGTCTTTAACGATATTTGCAGAAATCCCCTCTCTATGCTATTCTTTTTGACATGATTAACGTAGAAATAACAAAAAACGCAGGCGAGAACGCATTGGGGGTAATTCGTCGTTTTACTCGAAAAGTCCAAGGTTCTGGCATAATTCCTCGTGTCAGAAGTCTTCGATCCGCTACACGTGTTCAATCCAAATACAAAGTCAAACAAAGAGCATTGAAGATTATCAAGAGACGCGAAACAATGGCTGAACTCATCAAATTAGGCAAAGCTCCAGCCAAAGGTGAGCGAGGAGCAAAGAAGAAATAACAAAACATGGGGGTTATACCCCATTTTTTGAATTAAGTATTTGAAATAATAACCTCTAGAATACATAATTACATCACATAAATCTATGAAAAGGTTTTCCATTTCAAATGAAGGCGATATAAAAATACCTGATATTGATTTTCAAGGTATCAAGAATGAAGCATTGGGTGTCAATTACAATTTGTCACTAGTTTTTACTACCCCCGAAAAGATGAAAAAGTTAAATCTTATTTACCGAGACAAAAATCAGCCGACAGATATACTGAGTTTCCCAATAGGATCGGATGAAGGAGAAATTTACATATCACTAGAAGAAGCAAAAAAAGAATCGGTCAAATTTGATCGTTCTTACGAAAATTTTGTTGCGTTCTTATTTATCCACGGGTGTGTCCATTTGAAAGGACATGACCATGGTAGTACAATGGAGAACATAGAAGTTAGATTGAGAGATAAATTCAATATCTAATTATCACACTTCTTAATCTCAAACATGTCCCGAAATATAATAACCGGAATCGACGTCGGTACATATTACGTCAAAGTCATAATTGCTAATGCCAAAGAAAGAAACGAAAAAGGACTTCCAAAAATTATCGCCTCGGGCATGGCAGAATCTCGCGGTTTGCGTCATGGCTATGTAACGAACGTTAGAGACGTTGCAAGTAGCATAAAGAAAGCCTTGGCTATAGCGGAAGATAAGGCTGGTATCAAAGTCAAAAAAGCTTTTGTTGGTATTTCTGGCATAGGCTTATCTGGTACAACGGTATCAAGTTTTGTAATGACCTCGAGAGCTGACGCCGAAATAACTTCCCTTGATCTAAAAAATCTTCATGAACAATGCGAAAAAGATATTCCAAAGGCAGAAATAGCCAACCGAAGAATCATTTATGACATTCCTCTCCAATACAAGATAGACAACTTCCCATCTCTAGGCTCTCCAGAAGGTATGAAAGGTAATAAAATCGAACAAAAAACTCTGTTCATTACTTGTCTTGATCATCATGTCACAGATCTAATCTCAGCAGTCAATGAAGCTGGCATAGAAGTAGAGGATGTTATGGCGGCTCCGATCGCTGCTGGCTTTGTCACCCTATCAAAATCACAAAAGATCGCTGGTTGTGTCTTGGCCAATATTGGTGCAGAAACAGTCTCGATAGCAGTTTTTGAAAATAATATTCCGACTTCTCTAGAAGTATTCCCTATTGGCTCAACCGATATTACAAACGATATTGCTCTTGGCCTCAAAGTACCTCTCGAGGAAGCAGAGCAAATAAAAATCGGTGTTATTACGGGTAGTTCATATCCTAGAAAGAAACTAGAGGAAATTATAGCTGCTAGACTTTCGGATATATTTGAATTAATCGAAGCACATCTCAAAAAAATCGGTCGAAACGGTCTATTGCCTGCGGGTATTATTATTACCGGCGGATGTTCAGGTTTAAACTCTATCGAAACTTTAGCAAAGGTTTATCTGAAATTACCATCGAGAATAGGTTCTATCGGCCACCTCGATCCAAAATCGGCATTCAAAGATGCTACTTGGGCAGTTGCCTATGGACTTTGCATCTGGGGTATCCATTCCGAAGAAAGTCCACAGATCGATAATTCTTCAATTGTCATCAAAAGGCTATGGAAGAAAATAGTCGATGGTATCAAACAATTCTTACCTTAATTTTTTATGGTTTTACCTGGACATAT
>CAZVXQ010000011.1:0-13016 GCA_964630815.1 uncultured Candidatus Saccharibacteria bacterium
ACCTGTCTGAAATAGTTCGAGTTTCTGTTGCAGGTCCACAGCATAATATTCACCCGACGTTGCTTTTAAACCAAAGGCACATTCTTCTGTTTGTGGACCAGTTGTATCAGTGTGAGGTAAACAGACAAACTCGCCTCGCAAGGCTATCTGCTGTGGCAAAGTAATTTTTGGGCCTGGCTCGCGAGTGAAAGTGACAAAAACAATAGTGAAACTAATTACTATTAAAAAGAACAAAATGACAATAACAGCTTGAGCTTTGTGAAGTTTTTCTTCATTCATATATAGATAGTATACTCCATTTCCAAAAGAACTTATAGAGTCACTAGTTAGCTTTTGGCAACGTCATTTCGCGGAAAGTAATATTTGTTGGTGCCACAAAAACCGAAACATCGACTGTCCATGGCTTACAATCCATATCAAATGACTGGTTAATGTCGGGTACATTAGACTTAGCTGAAACTGTTGGCTGTGTTTCATCAAGTTTCAAACGAAAACCCTGATTCAAAGCACTTGTCCAAACATTAGCGTATACACCGTCAGAAATTAAATGTGATGTGAGTAGGCCTGTCTGAGTCTGTGATTCGACATCGGAACGCACCTTACCGCCAGCAGCGTAGACGACACCCTTTGAGCTCATGTCACCGAAGTCAGAGGTGAATGTACAAACCTGAGCCGATTGTAAACCCAATAATTTTTTCAAGGTCATTGGCGTACCTGTTGCCGTAGTCACAGTTTCTGTACTTTCTGCTGTTGGTTTTACTTCCGCCTTTGGCTGAAGTGCAACTGCCACAATAGCACCAATCACTACCACCAAAGCGATACCACCAATAATCAGATTTCGTTTCATATAATAATTTTAAAAATAATGTTCAATTATAACTTAATTACCTGACGGCTGAACAGCACAATTTAAACAATATCCCGGATACGTAATGGGTTGGCCAATATGTGCTCGACAAGCGCCACTAATACAATAGTACACTGAACTATCAATATCAAAATTTTCCGCCCATGATTCATCTGGAAATGTACAATCGGCCAATTCCCCACCCACCGGACAAAAACGGATGCTAATTTGATAAATTTTTTGACCAGTGTCGGGATCTGTCCAATTGTCCCAGTCATAGACAGCATTCGGCCACGGTGCGCTCGGCCAAGCTCCGGATGCACCAGTACCAAGGTATGGTTCCAGACCGGGTGGTACATTTCGATTAGCGTCGGCTGGATAACCGGCATGATCGCTATAATACATTTCCAGGGCTGTAGCCATACTGCGTGCTTCGGACAATGTTCGAGCCACATAAGCCCGTTGACGAGCATGACCAATAGCCGACAAGATTAACGAAGAGAGAATACCGAGGATAGCAATCACTACCAGCAATTCAATAAGCGTGAAGGCTCGGTTTTTCTTAACCGGTTTCATACAAGTATTATATAACTAAATTACAAAAACAGCGCCTAGAAAAGACTAGGCGCTGCTTCAATACGTACTTCTGCATCCATGCGTTCTTCGAGCTTCTGCTTGATGGCAGCGTAATACACACGACGTCGAGACATATCACGGATACCATACCCACCGTCTGTCATTCGACGTTGGATGATAGATTTGATTCGATCACCCTTCGGAAACAAGCCATCGCGCTTTTCTTGGCACAGCCTGACCCAACACTGCTGGACCAACGGCTCAAGGATACGCGATTCAACTCTCGGAATATACATGTAACCATCCTGGTTAGAGCTGAAAATATTATGCTCTTCTTTTATAAATGTGTCAACATTAGGAAAATTGGTAGTATCTGTAATAAAAAGCCGCAGCGCTACGCGCTGCGGCTATCTTACAGAAGATACTGCTGCTGAAAACCCACCAAACTCTGGCCGGTGATCCGCTTGAACAAGTTCAAATACGTCTCCGAAACCTTGTTCACCACCGTTCGGTCGAATTTGAGCGGCCGCTTATGTTGGCCGTTCCAGATGCGGACCGCTTCGTCGCGGGCGATCTGTTTGTCGAGAAATGGCGGATCAGATCCGACCAACAAACACTTGCGCTCGCAGAAACGACTGCTGTCCGGTGTGGCGATTTCATCGATCATGGCATACCCGGTCTCATCATCGCCGCCGACTTCGAACTTACTGTCGATGAGCTCAATATCTTTCCGGCGCAAGTAACCTTGTACCAGATTGAATGTAGCCTTGGCATTGTTGAACGCCTTTGTAAAACCGGACGACACCACCCGAGCCTCAACCGGATCATCAGTGTCGGATTTTTCAGTCGGTGTAAAAACCGGCTGAGCAAAACGCTCCATGAGCCGTAAACCGCGCGGCAAATTCAAACCGTACGGATCAAGACCTTGTCTGTACAACGTGTACAAACTGCCGGTCATGTAACTGCGGAAGATGAACTCGTATGGTATAGGGTCAAAACGCTTCACCACCATTCCCCGCAGATGAATGTCTGGGGTGTAGTTGCGCCGATCGCCATCGAGGTATTTGTACACCTCACGACCGTAGGCCAGCAAATGGTGTGGAATACCATTGGCTTCCAGCACCATCTTGATCCAAAAGATTGATAGCGCATTGAGCACATAACCCTTCTTCGGAATCAGGCTCTCATGGACAATGTTGTGCGTCGAAATGCGGTCGGTCGCTACAATAAGTAGAGGTTCGACATCGGCCCGCCGATTCAACTTAAAGTTGTCACGAGTCTTGCCTTGTTTGATCGGACACATCGTCGGAATGGCCGACGGAAATGTTTGGGTAGACACATCAACTCCTTTCGGTAAAAAATTAGGCAACCCGCTTAATATTGAACTGCGCTTGGTCAAACACGCCACGCAATGCAATGAACTCCGCCTTCACCTGCTGATCACTAAGTGTCTCAGTGATCGGTGAATTCAGATATTCTGACAGTCGGTTGAGCACCACGCTCACCAGTACCCCACAATTGGCCTGACGCATTTCATTAATATACGCCAGAACTTCTTCTTTGGTCTGTGAACTCATAAAACTCCTTTCTGCAAGGATACTAGCTAATTTTGATGGTAATAGCAATCTTTTACCAAATGCTGTATTTGACTTATTAAATATTTATTATATAAATACACACCAGAACCCTCTACAGAAAGGAACCTATGAGTAATAAGGACATTCTGATGCTGGAAAAATTTGTGGTCTGTCATCCGGCCGCCACCAGAGAAATCTGTGCCATGGCTCACTTCGATCAACCCACTCATGTGACAGCCATCACGCAAGCAGCCCGAGCCATACGTGTCATCACTGCTGTTAAAAGCGTACTCTTTCCCAGTCTTGTCATTTTCGCCACATTATCTATGTGGTATGAAAATATTACATTTCTGATATTGACTGTTGTGGTTTCACTGTCAGCAGTCATCACCACTTCATTCTTCGGCACCATCAGAAACCCTGACGCCCTCAGGCACTTCTGGTGTTACTGCAGCAATGTTGGAGCAATTCTAGATATGGACCTCGGCGAATTACTCAGCGATGATGGACCGGCCAAAGCCCGGTTGCGCAGCGAAGACTTTTTGTCGAATTTGGCCTCAAGCGTTGTAAACGTACCGGCCAAAGACGATCCAGATGCCCTGAACCGACTTCAGGATAAGCACCGGATATTCAAGATCCTGAACCTGACCAAGAAATCGAGCGCCGACTACGTGCGCGAAGCTGAGGAACAGGCAGTGAGTTAAGTACATAAAAAAACCGCGTTGGAGGACGCGGTTTTGTTTTATTGATATTGAATATACATCGGCCGTGGTGTGAGCTTCATGAGCTGGGCAGGTGTGAGCATATTTGTACTTGGCGGCAACAAATCATTTTTATAAAACAATTTGAAGCCGGTAAACTGCACCGGTTCTGGAATTATGAAATCATTGTATGTCTGTAGCTTCTGAGCTGGCGGTCCCCAACCATCCATATCCATGACAATCTGAACCTCAGGTACAGTCTGAATATTTTTGTAACCAGTAATCATCGGCCGGGTGAAACGATGTAAAATCAAAATTTTTGGTGGCACATTATTGTCATTCACTATCTTGGCCAAATATGAGGAAGCATAATTAATATCTGCCGCACTAAATGTTCCAATCACCGTGCCCGGTTTAGCTCCTGTCTTCATTGAAAATTCTGGATCAATACCCAAATGCACATTTGGCAATTTCAAAAATGGTTCAAGGATTGGCAATTCAGATTGCAAAGTACTCAAACCCACTTGTACATCTAAAAAGACAATACCGTTCACTTCTTTGGCCAAATCAAGAGCTTTTTGAATCTGACTATCAGGCATACGCAAACGGTATTTACCATCTGCACCACCTGAGGCCTGAGCGGTGGTGACAATATAATGAATGGCTGGGATCACAGGAGTACTTGGATCAGCTGCTTGCCATTTGGCAACTTCAGCTTTAAGCTTAGCCAACATTTCTGGCGCCGGATATTGGCCCAATGCACCCATATTTTTTGAATAAAAGTTTCCGTAGTAAGCGACAATACGATTGAATGGCAGCAAGGCACCATACTTTGGATAGACAGTTGGTACTGGCCAGAGTTTACCCGGAATACTTACCGATGTTGAACTCATTGAGGCATTTGCAATCAAACCCGCAATGACAGATTCGTATGTCGGTAACGTGGTTGTAGCCGTCGTTGTTGATGTCGTAGTCGCGATTGGTTTAGGTGCCGGATTATTGGCCATCAAAATCATTTTCTGATTGTAGAGATTTTTATCGAGAGTGGGCATGACCACCGGCGCCGCTGATGAAGCAGTACTCGATTGAGCATCGACTTCATATGTCAATGTAAACTGAGATTTTATAAAGTGTAGGATACCAAAACCAATGAGACAGACTGCCACTACCCCGCCAATTTGCAGGAGAAGTTTTTGCTCTATGAGTTTTTGATATTTTTTCTTTTTAATAGCTTAAATAGTATAGCATTACCTATATCCAACGGCGAACGGAATTCTTATACGCTGTATAAGCCTCACCAAACTGGCGAGCCATTTTCTGTTCTTCAAAAGGAATAAAGGCAAAGTTTAACAATAGAAAGTCCGCTAAAGCCGCGACAAATACCGGCAATGTACCGACAAATAGACCAACGCCGAGCAAGGAAACGACCATGCCAAGATACATTGGATTTCGACTGAATGTGTAAACACTATTTACAATAAGCACACGGTTTGTGGCTGATGTTGGCAACACTTCTGTTTTTTCTTCAGCAAAACGTTTTGCAGCAATGTTGCTGATAACCATACCAACCAAAAATACTATGATACCGACAACGTTATACAACATACCGTCGAGGTGAAAGATGTGCGTTGCTGGTACAGCAAAGTGAAACAATAACGCAATAATTAAAAATAAAAAAAACCAAACGGGTGGTGGAATTTTGAGCATACCCTATTACTCTACCGTTATTTTGCTAAGTTTTCAATAAAAACAGACCTGCATTGCTGCAGGTCTGAGAAAAAGGACTAACCGGGATCAAATGATCTATCAGCCAAACTGCCGATGATGTTTGGCCCGATTTTGCTTAGAAGCATGCCGACGAGAAAGCCAGCTACGCCCCACAGCAGTGTCGACAGACCATGTACACCGAAGAGTGGGCTCACGCCGAGAGTTACTATGCTGCCAATAGCGCCAGAAATAAATAGCAATTCCCGACTATTGAGAAAGGCACAAAACAGTGCGGTGAAAAAAAGCAGTATTGTGCCAATCGCATATCCGAGGTACACATCGACTTTTTCGACTGGCACGGCATGAAGCGTGTGCCACCAGGTAAGACCGGCGATTCCCGCCACAAGTAATCCGGCGAGCAAACACAAGCATTTGAACATAATCACCTTCCTATGGTTTGGGTTGTTCTGCCGAAAAAATAGCACGGAAAAAGTGGGGTGTCAATTTTCTATTTGTATAAAATATTGACGTTATAGTTTTTTTATTATATAAATACCCCATTCCAAGGCATGTGTCTTGGTCGTTCTTTATCACAGTTCCCTGAAAGGGGAACCCATCTGAAAGGGTGGTCTGTATGTTGTATTCTGCTACGATTCGCACCCGAGCGGTTCACTGGTTGTTATATGAGTGGGCCAAAAATTGGCGACGAGGCTCCGAGCCAGAAGTCGTCAACAACATCTTCTGCACACTCACCTCCGGCGCCTCATTTGAGGAAATTGCTGAGGTGATCCTCCGGCGCACCAACCATCTTGATGCGAACTACGAATTACTTTCAGTAGCCAGTGTCACTTCGCTGATCATCCTCAGAGAAAATCAGAAAGATTTCTTATATCTGTTCAAACACATCGAGGCGATGTTGCGCGGCGGCCAGTTTACCGGTGAGATGTGCAAGTGTCTTGTCATCGGCATCATCCATGCCGCCGCCATACTCGGCGGCGGCACAGTGGTAAACTCTTCTGTACGTTACTACTATGAGATAGATGATTTTGAACGAGATCTCTGGCATTTGGTTACCTGGCTGGCCGTAGTTACTGCCAAGAGTCCTGATCCTATCGAGATTAGGAACAGCGGCAGGTTCTGCAACATCATTAGTGAATATCTGCTTCCGCAGGGTAATGATAGTCAAAGCTATGCAGCAGCAGCCAAACTGGCGCAACGACGTCTCGTGCGTTTAAGCCGAGCCTTGGTCAAGTTGCACAAACAACTTGATGCCAACCGGGATGCGATTATCGATGCTCTGAAGCCAAATCATTTTGTGTATTGTCTCTTCAATGAGATGACATACAAAGTCTTAGGCAAGATGAAACTCAGCAAGCGCATTGGTTTGTTCGCGAATATGAAGTAGTGGGATTTTCCCCGCCCCCGACCTTACGGTCGGGGGTTTTTTGTTATGAAACAGTATGAGTAAATACCCTCTTCACAATACTACTTACCTCCACACTAAAATCATCACATGTTTTAATAGCGAAGAACGGCATATGTACACTTAGAAATACATCTTTCTTTATTTTGTCGCTAAATATTTGTTTTGGGCGCTTGTGATAACCGCCGTTTAGTTCAATGACTGCGAGCGGTTTAAAGTCTTGATTACAAATTACAAAATCAACATGTTTACGCCAGATTTTATCCAGACTTTTATAATATCCTTTACCTGAAACAGTATATAACACGTCAGCCATTCGCATATTTGGAAAAACATACATTCCGCTTGGTAACTGTTTTTTAAGTTCGAAAAATAAAGATGCCTCAGAAGAATTCATTATTCTGAACTTCTTCTTGTAGCCAATTATTTTTTTCTCTTTAAAAACTGGAGTATGATGACCAATAACCTGAACACCTTCAATGGCGCGAGAAATGAGGGCTAAAATAATAATAGAACATAAGACTAAAACAAAGAGGCCAGCCATAGATGGATTATAGCAGTTCTATTTTATATACGAAATCAAAATTTAAAATTATTTAGAATAAAGATATCTTTGGATCCTAAAAAATCCTTCTCTGATGGAATCAATAGTCCCCAGCTTTGTTTCTGCATCTTTAAGTGAAAGATATTTCAGGGTAAGTAGTTGTGGTAATTTTTCTTCATCAAGTTCTTCAACTCCAATCTCTTGATATTTAGAAAGTATAAATTCGACGAACTCGCGCTGTCTTTCATCTAGGCCAGCTAAAATATCATATTTTGAATTTTGAATTCTTTGAGCTCTACTTATTGGTTGTAATTCGAATTCGATAAAACCCAAAACATCAAACAAATCGCTATTTTCAGCGTTAATAATTTTTTGAATTGATTCCAACTGCTCTTTCCCATAGCCCATTTGTGCCAATTTATCCAGAAGGGCTTTGCGTGTTTTTGGATTTGACCATATTAGTCTTAGCTGTCTTTCATCATTAAATAGTTCTGGTAAACTTCCATATAAATTATTTAAAAACTCTTGAACAGACATGAGTCTCCCGCTCGCGTCCCAAAACGATGTTTCAATCATATATTGAATTTCCTTTTCTTTACCATTACGAAGTTTGATCTTAAGCTTCTTAGGCTTTTCAACTGATTCGAGTAAGGGATCCGGCTTTACTTTTTCTTTTTGCTTTGTAATTTGTTCATGTTCATGATCTTCTACAGTCTGACTAACTGGCTCACCATCCCATTCTGGATCAAGGAAGTGTTGATATGCATTTACAAAATCAATAATTGTAAAATAATTCTTATTATCAAAAAGTCGGGTTCCGCGTCCAATAATTTGCTTAAATTCAATCATGGAATTTATTGGTCTCATGAGCACGATGTTTCTCACATTACGTGCATCAACACCGGTAGAAAGCTTTTGAGAAGTCGTAAGGATGGTCGGTATTGTCTTTTCGTTATCCTGGAATTGACGAAGATATTCTTCCCCCAAAAATCCGTCGTTAGCAGTAACTCGCACACAATAATTTGGATCTGTACTTCTCTTGTGTTTGTTTATCAAATCACGCACAAGAAGTGCGTGACCTTGTGTAGCGCAGAATACAATTGTCTTTTCATTCTGGCTTATTTCATTCAAAAATACTTTTACTCGATTCTCTTCACGCTCACGAATATGAATATTACCTCGAGCAAAATCATCCTCTCTATAAACCCTGCCCTCCTCAACCTCTCCTTCAATGACAGTATCGTCAGAAGTATAAATATATTCATCGAGCGTTGTCTTAATACGCTTTACTTTGAATGGCGTGAGGAATCCGTCATTAATTCCTTCCTTAAGTGAATAGATGTATACTGGCTCACCAAAATATTTATAGGTATCTACATTATCAATTCTCTTTGGTGTGGCAGTAAGCCCAAGTTGTACGGCAGAGGAGAAATACTCAAGAATACTTCGCCAATTTGATTCATCATTTGCTCCACCACGGTGACATTCATCAATAATAATAAAATCAAAATAATCCTTTGGGTACTCGCCGAAGTAAGGAGTTTCATCTGGACCACTCATAAATGTCTGGAAGATTGCAAAGAAAACACTTCCGTTCATAGGCACTGCGCCACGATGTCTGATTTCATGCGGAGTAATTCGAACTAAAGCATCTTCTGGAAAGGCACTGAATGCATTGAAGGCTTGATCGGCTAGAATGTTTCTATCTGCTAGAAAAAGAATTCTGGGTTGTCTCTTGCCATCTCGACTTATATTCCATCGACTTTGAAAAAGTTTCCATGCGATTTGGAAAGCTATGAATGTTTTACCTGTACCCGTTGCTAGTGTAAGCAACACTCGAGTCTTTTCTTCAGCTACAGCATCCATTACTCGATTGACGGCTATTTCCTGATAGTAACGAGCTGATCTACTACCATTTATATCTTCGAAAGCTACGTCTGTAAATTTATTCTTCCATTCATTATGTTCTCTATAAATCTTGTTCCATAGCTCTTCTGGGGTTGGGAAATTGATGATAGGACCCTCACTTCCAGACTTCATATCTATTTCATGGATTTCGTGTCCATTTGTTGAATAAGAAAAAGCAGCCTGAAGTTTTCCAGCATAGGCTTTTGCCTGTTGTGCCCCTTCGGTAGGGGCGAGAGACTCTTTCTTTGCCTCAATTACGGCAAGTTTTCTATTTTTATATACCAAGACATAATCTGCAATTTCTGGCTTTTGAGGTACACCACCCATTTCAATCTTTCCAGGAGAAATACGAAACTCTCGAAGGACTTTGGACCCTTCGATAACACCCCAGCCAGATTCCTTTATTTTTGGATCGATATATTCAGCTCGTGTTTCTGATTCGTTCATGTGCTTGACATTATACAATATTATAGTCCTTTTGAGAAGGCTTTGCTGAGTATAGATTTTTTGAGTTCTTCAATATTCTTGAGTTTTTGTTTATATAGAGTCTCTAGTTTCTGAGTTTTCTCAGAAAGTTGATCGAGCTTTTTAACGATTTGTTTTTGTTCACCCGATACTCTAGGAAAAGGAATCAAAACTTCTCGTATTTCTTCTAAGTGTAGATTGGGTACACCAGAACCTTTTAGTCTCTTATTAAACTGTCTTTTAGCTACAGGAGAATTTATAAAATACAACATAAAGCGAGGATCTATAAAATCTAACGTTCTTATATGGGCTAGACTTACGTAAATATCAAAGATTTCATCTTTATCAACAATTGCTGCAACACCTGTCGTTCCATTTTTTGCAAGAAGGATATCATTTCTCCTTGGGGAGACTCGTTTTTGCATCTCTATGTGTTGTTTTTTATCAATATATCTAACGTCATCCCAGTCTATTTTACCTGACGTTACATTTTTTGATGATAAAAATATATACCCATTCTCAAAATATGTCGGTGTTTGATGTGTTCCATCAGTAATTTTTTCACAAACTTCCTTTAACGTTTTCTCTTCCCAATCTTTCCCAGGGTTAGAAAAAATATTATTTAAATATGACTCAAAAAGCTCATTTGACTTTTGTAGATTCTTTTCTACATTTTCTTTTGCCTTTTTTAGTTTTTCAAAAGCCTCATCGAGAATTTTTACAATTCGTTTTTGTTCGGATATAGACTCTGGATAACTAATGTCTTTTTCTTTCAGAAGTCGATAGTGACGTGCATATCCAAGATTTCGAAGATTGATATTCTGTAGAAAATAAAAAAAGTATTTTGTATCTAAAAACTCTTTCGGTTGCAATAATTTTACTCCATCAGCACCAAGTACAAAATCAAAATCAATATATTTTAATATCTGGGTATGATCACCGAAAATAACAACTGGCTTAGAAACACGAAATACATCACTTTCTTTATTCCAATAACCATTTATTAAATCTTGTTCTTGAGAAATTATAGGAAATACCCCAGACCCTTGAAAATCCTTCCGTTGGATTTTATTTGTATAGGAAATCTTTTCTATACAATCCTCAATATTTTTTGTTTGCCAGTTAGTTTTCATTTTAATAATGGAATCAGCAATTGAATTGAATTTTTGAGTTCTTGTTCTGTATATTTCACATTGTGTGTATTTTCTGGATGATGAATAATGTTTCTTATTTTTGTAGGTAAAGTTCTTGCCTGATTTTCAGTTGAGTTATCTTTTTTAAGTCGAATATAAGACTGATCTTGAGACAATCCCTTGCTGATTAAATATTTTTCGAATTCATCTTCAAAATAATTCTTTTCATCTTCTAAAACTGCTTTGGCTTGAATAAATCCATAAAGCTCATTATGAAACTCAATAGACACTACACCGAAAGCATAATAATTGATTTCTCCCCATGTTGGACTTGAAGTACCAAATAAATCAAATTCTTTTCCTTCTTCAACTTTATTCAACCCTGCTTCCTTTGAAAAAATATTCATGGAATGAGTTTCTTTCTTATATTTTTTCAACAAATATGGTGAATGGGTAACAATAAAAATTTGTGACTTTTCAGAGATTTTTTCTAGTGCATCAAGAAGTTTGTTCTGAGCTTGTGGATGTAAAAAAGTTTCGGGTTCATCAATAAAAAATAGTATGGGCTTAGATACACCCTCCTCATTAGTTGACGAAATATCTGCGTAGACTTGAATAAGAGATAATGCTAGCGCCCTCTGCATCCCTGTACCTTTTTCAGAACTCTTTGTTTCAATTCCATTTTCTGACAAAGCAATATTACCAGTCTTAAAGAAACTCTCTAGTTCAGGTAGAGAAAAATTGAATCTCACCTCTGTTTCCCCATATTGTTCAGACAAAATTGTTTGTATCTTTTTTTCTATTGGTTCCAATGTTTTTGCTAAACTATTATCACCATCGCCAAAGGTTTCCTTGTGTGAATTTTGAAAATCCTTCCAAGTGTCAGAAGTTACAAAATCTCTTGTTATAGCATTTATAATTTTTCCACTAATTTTTGTTTTAGAAAAATCACACACATCTCCAGATTGTGTATCAGCCCACACAAACTGTGCATCAAAAAGAGCGGTGATTGTAGTGTCAATTCCTGTCGGGTTCTCAAATTGATTAGTTTTAGGATTGAAAACTCGAACCTTACCGATATCTAGTGTCTTCTTTTTCCCGTCCTGAGTAATTTCATTTGTTTCACTTGAACGCATTACTCGCAAACCCTTTTGCTCGTCTGTATCAATTAAATACGACTGATATTTTTTCACAGCATCGGTTCCAACCCAACTTTCTAGATCATCACCCATAAATTCAACTTCGACAGACACGAATCCATCTCCTTCAAGTTCAGTTTTTATAATTACTTCATTTCTATCTTTTTTTGAACGTATAAAATCAACAGCTTCAAACACTGAAGATTTACCGCAGTTGTTATCGCCTACAAAAAAATTCACACCTTTATCAAAAGTAATCTCATGATCACCCTTGAAGCCTTTGAAATTATGAAGTTTTATTTTTGAAATATACATAAATAATCATAAAATGTCTTTTATTTCAGCTAAAACTTTTGAGTTTTCACTATCTAACTTAAACATATCCTTTAAAATATCTTGGGGTTTTCTTAAGGTCACCAGATCATTCTTATTAGGATTCTTTACCGAAAGATCAAAGGTAATCTGGTTAATATCTACAACATTAATAGTCCAAGAATTCTTTGAATCTGCTTTTGTCTTGTATAGTTCCACAAATTCAGCAAGATCCTTTTCATTCAAAGGATTTGTCTTACCGAGGTTTCTACCAGTATTTAATTGGTAGTACCAGATTTTCTTTGTGGGACTACCTTTCTTAAAGAATAGAATTATTGTCTTCACACCCGCCTGGAATACTCCAGCGGGTAAATCAAGGACCGTATGTAGATCGCAACTATTTAAAAGCTCTTTTCGTAAGCTTGCCGCGTCATCATTTGATAGGAAGGTATTTTTTATAACAACACCTGCGCGACCACCAGCTCTAAGCTTTTTAATAAAGTGTTGCAGGAACAGATAGGCGGTCTCTCCGCTTTTTATTGGAAAGTTTTGCTGTACTTCTTTTCGCTCTGCACCAGCGAATTGTGGGTTTGCTATTATCACATCGAATCTTTCTTTCTCTTGTTTGTATGCAAGATTTTCTGACAGTGTATTGGTGTGAATAATGTTTGGTGCATCGATACC
>CAZVXQ010000012.1:0-12923 GCA_964630815.1 uncultured Candidatus Saccharibacteria bacterium
ACAGGGGTAAGACCAAAGCTTCCGAAGTTGAATATACATTCCCATATCGTCGAACTGTTATGGTTAAGGTTGGTGACAAGATCAAGAAAGGTCAACTTCTAACTGATGGTTCTGCTGATATTGATGAAGTCTTCGAATACGGTGGTGAAGAGATGGCTAAAGATTACGTTATTTCAGAAGTAAGCAAGATTTACGAACTTCAAGGTGAAACTGTCGCAAGAAAGCATATTGAGCTTATTGTAAAACAGATGTTCTCCCGTCGTCGAATATCCGATGCTGGTGATACAAATCTTACCGAAGGTATGGTTGTCGATGAGATCCAATTGTCTGAAGAAAATGCAGAAGTAAAAGCAAATGGTGGTTCTCCAGCAAAAGCAGAAAAGATGGTTATGGGTATCACTGAAACTTCGCTTTCCAGAAAGAGCTTCTTGTCGGCTGCTTCATTCCAACACACAACAAGAGTTCTTATTTCAAACTCTGTTCGTGGTGCATCAGATGATTTAACTGGTCTTATGGAAAACGTTATTATCGGTCGCCTAGTACCTGCTGGCTCCGGCTACCCTGGTTCACCAAAGAAAGAGATGGTTGATGCTTTGAGGGGAAATGAGGTTGTAGGGGAGGATGAGATATAGGTTAAAGGTAATAGGTAAGAGGTGATCTGCAGAAGTCAGACATCTGCAACAAAACAAAGTGGCCTTCGGGCCATTTTGTTTTTGTCATTTTCTGTCATATACTCAATACATGAATCGCACCAATGTCGAAGAAATAAAAGCGCGAATACCAATAGAGGAACTCATTGGTTCATATGTGAAGGTAGAAAAATCTGGCAAATCTTACAAAGCTAGATGTCCTTTTCATAATGAAAAAACCCCTTCATTCTTCATCTCGCCGGAACGTGGAGGTTATTATTGTTTTGGCTGTGGGGCAAAAGGAGATATTTTTTCTTTTGTTGAACAGTTCGAAGGGCTCGATTTCAAAGGTGCTTTGAAGATTCTTGCTGAACGTGCAGGAATACCTCTTGTTTTTGATCAAAAAAATGACAGCGAAAGAGATCAACTTTTCAAAATAAACGAAGAGGTTGCAAAATATTTTGAAGAACAATTTTCCAAATCAAAAGAAGCTCAAGATTATATTAAAAGCAGAGGGATAAAGTCAGAAACTCGGCAGTTGTTCAGGATTGGCTGGGCTCCAGAAGGTTGGCAGAATTTATTAAATCATCTCAAGAAAAAAGGTTGGAATGAAAGTTTGATTGAAAAGGCTGGTTTTATTAAAACCAGAGGTGATACCTCTGTAGTGGCATCTGCTCCTGCATCTGCACTCGCTCCAACAGCTTCCCGATATTATGACCGTTTTCGTGGCAGAGTAATATTTCCAATAACAGACTCGAGTGGCAGGGTAGTGGCATTTACAGGACGCATATTGCATGATGATGGAAAATCAGCAAAGTATTTAAATAGCCCAGAAACGCCTATTTTCACAAAATCACAAATTCTCTTTGGTCTTGATAAAGCTAAAAGCGAAATAAAGAGACTCAATTATTCAATTCTAGTAGAAGGTCAGATGGATTTGGTATTATCACATCAGGTTGGAGTAAGAAATACTATTGCTGCTTCTGGCACTGCTCTTACCGATCAGTCACAAAACGAAAGTGGTATTGTTAGTAATCTTGGTATGGTCCGACGATTGAGCCCAAATATGATTATTGCTCTTGATTCTGATAAGGCTGGTAGGACCGCTACGATGCGTGCAGTTGTGGCTACAGCTCTGGGTATGGGTATGTCTGTTAAGGTTGCAGATGCAAGTGCCGATGGTTATGGTGGCAAGGATCCGGCAGACCTTATTATGCAGGATCCAGAAATCTGGAAAAAAGTTCTTAAGAATTCTAAACATGTAATTGAATTTGAATTGGGAAATGTCATGTTAGATACAACAGATCCGCGTATGCTCGGTAGGGCGGTGCGAGATAGAGTTTTTCCATTTCTATCAAAAATCGATAGTGATATGGATAAGGCATTTTATATAAAATTAATTGCAGAAAAGACAAAACTGGACGAACAAGCGGTTTGGGAAGATTTGAGAAAATATGAAAAAGCAAATAGAAGCCAAACACCACTTCAAAAAAATACTCAAAATATTGATACTAGCGGTGCTTCAAAGTCATCTGGATTAAATCAAGTCAAGACTTCCAATCGACTTGATTTGGTAGAAAGGAGAATGTTTGGTTTGCTTCAAGTGATGGAAAATGTGGCAATAGCAGGGGAACAAGCGTTAGCAGAGAAGGTAAAAGGTTATAGGGAACAGGTAAGAAAAATAGCGGGTGATAATTATGAAGAAATTGAAAAGAGAATTGCACCTATACTAAGTGATGTAACTTTTGAGGCTGAATCATTGTATGGAGATGACAAAAACCGTCTTGATATTCACTTGAAAGAACTTTTGAAAAATTTTGAACTTAATGTTATTAATGATGACTTATCAAATACGATGATTGACCTGCGTCGTGCCGAGAAAGAAGGAAAACAAGATTTAGTGGCTGAACTTGCCAAAAAATGTCAGGTTTTGTCGATCAGAAAAGCGGAGTTGAGTAGGGTTTAGTTAGCATTTCTTAAGTTAAGTTTTAATAATAAATAAACTTTACAAGAGGTTTGTTATGTGATTAAATTCACACAGAAAGGACACTGACTCATGAAGAGGAATTCGATCATTCTGTCGGCTTCGTTGTTTGTTGTTGTGTTGCTCGGTATGTTTTTTTTCTATATCGCGAAGCGTGAGAATAAACTTCGCGCATTCAGAAAGACTATGCAGGAAAATGGCATCGTCTTGGAGTATCATACGAACCTCTCGATTCAAAATCCTGCGGGTCTCGGAGAGTTGATGTTGTACGGACACGTCATTACTCTCCGACAGGGTGGAACAGTGACAAGGATCGGCGAGGTCAATGATAAGTACCTCGTTTGGTACGAACCAATGTTTCTTTCGAATGAGGAGCCACGATATCGTGGTGCATTGTTTCTTTGGGACTCCGGAAACTACGATGAGACTTTGCAAAGGCAGAGATCGGTTCGGGTTGCTGCAAGTAATGCCTTGGTACGTATCCAAGAAGGGTTAAAATAAGCCCTGTTGACAGGTACGTTGATTCGCTCGTGAAAATCGCTCACGGGCGATTTTCATTTGTAGAGATGCGGCTTATTTTATAGATTGGTCGTAGTACAGATTAAATAATTAGTTCATACTATATTATTATCGCTTGCATAA
The DNA here is from genome assembly GCA_964630815.1 of uncultured Candidatus Saccharibacteria bacterium. GTDB lineage: Bacteria > Patescibacteriota > Minisyncoccia > Phycocordibacterales > PALSA-1337 > C7867-002. Next base: position 3,256 of record CAZVXQ010000012.1, read on the forward strand.
TCTCTTAAAATCCATTAAAATCAGGCTTAATTAATAATAATCTCTTTTGTATGGCCAAAACAAAAAAAGCGACCAAAATGGCTCGTAAGAACTCACCAGCTCGAAATAAGAGTCAGGTTTCTCGTCCAAAAAAAGCAATTGCAAAGGTCTCATCGAAGAAACCAGCAAAGAAGGAGGTCAAGATGAACAAAGCAGATAAGGCCAAAGATTTCGAAACTCGTGCAAATAAACTCATTCAGAAAGGTCGCGATAGAGGTTTCGTAACATACGATGAGATTTTGAAGGAATTTCCTCAAATAGAAAATGACATTCTGTTTCTGGATGAACTTTATGCAAAATTAGTAACAGCAAATGTTGATGTACTCGAGGGTGGTGGATTACTCGAAGTTGAAGATCTAAGTGGAAAAAAGAATCCATCAATGTCTCGTGGTGGCTCTGATTCGGCATATGATTCCATCCAAATGTATCTCAAAGAGATCGGTCAATATCCACTTATCAATGCTTCTCAAGAAAAAGAGCTTGCAAAGCGTATCTTGGCCGGTGATACAGAGGCAAAGAATCTTTTGGCAAAAGCAAACCTCAGATTGGTGGTTTCTATTGCAAAAAAATACGTCGGTCGTAGTCCGGATCTTACATTACTAGATCTAATCCAAGAGGGAAATCTCGGTCTTTTCCGCGCAGTTGATAAGTTCGATTGGACCAAGGGTTTCAAATTCTCGACCTATGCTACTTGGTGGATTCGTCAGGCAATCACTCGCGCTTTGGCAGATCAGTCTCGTACTATTCGTGTACCGGTTCATATGGTTGAGACAATTGCAAAATACAAACAAGTTCTTAGAAGATTGAGTCATGAACTTGGTCGTGAACCTTTGGCTGATGAGATTGCAATGGAGATGGATATGGATGTCGAAAAGATCTATCAAATCGAAAAGATCGAGCAAGATGTTGTTTCTCTCGAAAATCCAGTTGGTGATGATGGTGATGATGGTAAGTCTACATTGCAAGATTTCATTCCTGATGACAAGATCTTGTCTCCTGATCAAGAATCTTCACGTCGAATATTGCGTGATCAGGTCAATATGATCTTGGATGATCTTTCTGAGAAAGAGCGCAAAATCCTAGAGATGAGACATGGTCTTAATGATGGTATCACTCACACACTCGAAGAAGTCGGAAAGGAGTTTGGAGTTACACGTGAGCGTATTCGTCAAATCGAAGCCAAGGCTCACGAAAAGATCCGCCAACACGAAAAGATCAATCAGTTGAAGAACTATTAGTTAGTAGGGAAAAGGTAATAGGTAAAAGGTAATAGGTAATTGTACTAACTCCATATTATTAACTCATTACCTATTACCTATAACCTCTCACCTCTCACCTTTTACCTTTCACTTTCTCCCCACATGTCCGCATTCAGACAACAATACAAAGTTCTAAACTCGGCACAAAAACAAGCTGTCGATACTATAGAAGGTCCTGTAGTTGTTATCGCTGGTCCGGGTACTGGCAAAACCACGATTTTGACTTTAAGAATTGCCAATATATTACTCAATACCGATACTGCTCCAGAAAATATCTTGGCTCTTACTTTCACTGAGTCTGGAGCTTATGTTATGCGTAAAAAGTTGGTTGATCTCATTGGTGCTTCAGCTTACAAAGTTAATATTCATACTTTTCATGGTTTTGCCGAAAAAATTATCCAGCAATATCCTGACTATTTTCCTAGAATAATTGGATCTAAGGTTATTACCGATGCAGAACAAATTAAGATTATAGAAAGACTTGTACAAGCCAAAGATATTGATTTGCTTAGGCCTTATGGTGATCCAAATTATTATGTACGTCCAATTTTGAGTGAAATAAGTACTTTGAAAAGAGAAAATATCTCACCAGATAAATTTTTGGAAAGTATAAAAAAAGAAATAGCTTTGCAAAAAACTGACTCTAGGGGTAAAAAAGAACTTTCTGCTACTGAGACTGAAAAAATAAAAAAGCGAAATGATAAAAATCTTGAGCTTGCTAGGGTATATGAGCGCTATGAATCAGAATTAACGAAGCAAAGATATTACGATTTTAATGATATGTTATTGGAGTTGATAGGGGTTATGGAAAGTGAAGTTAATTTTAAATTAATTCTTCAAGAAAGTTTCCAGTATATATTGGCAGACGAGCATCAGGATGCAAATGCTTCACAAAATCGTATTCTCGAGCTCCTCTCTGATTTCCATCAATCACCCAATCTATTTATTGTTGGTGATGATAAGCAGGCTATATACCGTTTCCAAGGAGCATCTTTGGATAACTTTTTATATTTTAAAGACAAATATAAAGATACCAAGATTATAGAATTAACTCACAATTATCGTTCTCAGCAGGGTATATTGGACGCATCACATAGCCTTATTTCAAAAAATCCAAATATTCCAGGCAGAGAAAGAGCTAAACTTATATCACTACAAATTGGTAGTAAGCCGATAAATGCATACGAATTTCCCGATCGTGACAAAGAGCTTCAGCATCTAGCATATCTCGTAAAGGATTATATAAAGAAAGGTTCCAAACCAGAGGAATTAGCAATATTGTATAGAACAAACAATGAAGCCGAAATAATTGCCAAGGTTTTGAAAAATGAAAATATTAGATATAGAATCGAATCTGATCACAATATTTTGGAAGAAATAGATCCGGCAAAAATTGTAATTATCTCACGCGCTATTAACGATTTATCATCCAATGAATTATTGGGTAAAGCTTTGTTATTGCCAGAATTTGACTGTGATCCTGGTGCAATATCATCTCTATTTAATTTTTCCAAAAAAGAAAAAGTTCTACTTTTTTCTGTCATCAATAAAATAAAAGATAATAGGTCATTTTTGAATATTGATAAAAATCAGTTAGAAAAAATCATAAATACTTATGCAAAATTGGCGAACTGGGCTCATGAAGCTCAGTATCAAAATTACCCTAATCTTCTCCAAAAGATAATTGAAGAAACTCAAATATTACCTACGATAATCAATGATTTGGACTCTTTACCAAGACTATCCGCATTGGAAGATTTCTTTGCTCAGGTGGTCAAAATTAGTCAATCAAAAAAGACTTTTTTGTTGGCGGATTTTATAGAATATGTCGACGTTATTATGGATCACGGTTTGGTTACCAAAAGAGGATTTACGGAGCATATAGATGGAGTAAGACTCATGACTGCTCATCGCTCAAAGGGCTTGGAATTCGATCATGTCTTCATTGTAAATTGTTTTGACGGCAACTGGGGTAATAGAAACAAACGCAATTTATTTCAAATTCCAATAATAGATAAGGCTCGTGATTCTGGAAATATTGAGGATGAAAGACGATTATTCTACGTCGCTTTGACACGAGCAAGGGAGACTGTTCACATCTCTTTCTCTAGAATAGTTGGTGACAAGGAGGCGGTCATTAGTCAATTTTTGACAGAAATTGATGACAATAACATGCAGTTTAATGAACCACGTATCATAGAGAGTGATCTCTTGGGACAAAAAACTATTTATGATAAAAAAAGTAATTTATCAATTTTAGATCCAAGTTTTGTAAAATCAAAGTTTATCGGTCAGCCATTGTCGGTTACTCACCTCAATAATTATCTCGAATGTCCATGGCAATATTTTTTCGTCAATTTGATCCGTATCCCACAGGTCGAAACAAAACATCAGGTTTATGGAACAGCTATTCATAATGCACTCAGATCATTTTTTGATGCTTATAAAGAAGAAAGAGATTTGTCCAAGAAAGAGTTGATTGAGATTTTTGAGCATAATATAGTCGGTTCATCTATGAGTTTGGAAGATAAAAAAGACTCAATTAAAAAAGGTAAAAATGCATTATCGGGCTATTTTGATGAATATAATGGTAGTTGGAATAGAAATATATTTACCGAATATGGTATAAAAGTACCAAATTTTGAAATTGATAGTAACAATTTCATAATCTTAACCGGAAATTTGGATAAGATTGAGCTTATTGATAGTAATAATGTGGCTGTTATCGATTTCAAAACCGCCAAACCAAAATCTAGAAATGAAATAGAAGGTAAAACAAAAGAGGCGGATGGTAATTACAAAAGGCAACTGGTTTTCTATCAGTTACTGCTGGAGTTGGAAGGGAAGTACAAGATGAATAGTGGCACGATTGATTTTATCGAACCCAACGATCGAGGCTTGTACAAGAGAGAGCAGTTTATAATAGAAAAAAGTGAAGTTAGTGCTTTGAAAGAAACTATCAAAAATGTTGCCAAAGAAATAATTAGTCTTAGTTTTGCAAATAAATATTGCGACAAAAAAGATTGTAAGTATTGTCAGTTGGCGAAGGTTATTGGGGTACAGAGAGGGTGATGGGGAGACATTTTACAACAAAGAAAAAGGCCCCGAGCAAGCTCGGGAGCCTTTGTTCGGGCTTATATATGTCCCGTTTTTGTGAATATTACTCTGAGCAAATTGTAAATTGATGTTACTGTTATCACGGCAACAGGTATGAACAAGTATCTCAAATCTGGTTCACTCTCATGAGTGGATGTTGAATTTATGATGAAAAGTATAATCAACCCAAGAAATTGTGTCAGCCACAATCCATTCGAACATAGTACGGCAATGTTGAGTCTTCTACGTGATCCGGTATCCGCATATTCCCGAATACCCCGCCAGATTGCTACTATTGCTACTAATAGCGATGCTATTAGCACTAAGCACGTTGTCTGCATCAAGTGGGTTGTAATGATCATAGTTCACTATTATTCAATCATGATTGGCCTGTGATGTCAATTTGATCGTAATGGTTCAATAGCTTGGAATCACCCCCTAGTTTAAGATGATTCCATATGACATACACAATACTAAAATACATGCCCCGCATTAGAAGAGACGCCGCTGACCTTGTAAGGAGAGGTTGGTCTACTAGAAAAGTTGCTAGACACTTTGGATTCAGTCAGAGTGTCATTGTGAAGTGGGTGGCGAAGGTGATTGGGGTATAAGAAAAGAGCCCTCTGCAAGTGAGGGCCCTCGTGTTGTCGGGAAGTTGGTTTCAGCCTTTTCCCGGCAAAGACTTCCGATTGGCGACGATCATCCAGATCATCGCCATGGTTGAAGCGATTGCGCCGATAAACGCCACTATCACACCGATAATGGCGATGAGGTATAAAAGCCGGTCGTCGGGGGCTTCCTTGTCGGAAGCAACGACCAAGATTGTCCACGAGAACATCATGAGGACCGCGATAGCGGCCGTCAACGACAGTCGTTTGGCCGAGCCGTCAAAGACGGCTTCTAAGATTCCTCGCCCCGTGGCGAGGACGGTGATGATAACCAACGCAACATACAGAATTGGAATGTTCATGTTCCTGTATATTTTATCACATATGACCTATATTGTCAATATATAAAAATATGTTGAAATAGAGCCGTTTTTCTACGTGATAAATCACATTTTTTGCGACCCAATTCTACTGAATTACTTCAACAAACTCTCAATAATACCTGTAACCATCGCAACCGGCATAGCACCACTCATTGAGATAATTTTTCCATCATCTGTCACGTAGAGTAGATCTTTGGGAATACGATATTGGATAAGTGCGTTCTTTATGTATGTAACCGTTGTTGGATTGATTGATTTGTCTAAGACGAAGAAACTTGTTGGTGTACCTGTTACACCTGCATTGATTCCACCAAGCTCTTGTTCTTTGACTCTCGATATAGATTGTTCACTATCGATACATTGACTAAAATCGACAACATTAAGCCCTAAATCTTTTGCTATGAGTGGCAACTGTTTTGGATCCAAGCCTTCCGGTGAACTTTGTGTAACGGCGGGTGTTGTTTCGTATAATTTCTTTTGATATTCCCAATACTTTTTTTGACCACCAACTATGCCAGCACATTCGATTGCTTGAGATTCTTTTCTTGCATTCTTATGAAGCACTTGACCGTTTGAGTCTGGAGTGTCGAGTGGCAAACTTCTATAAATCCAAGCAACTTTACCAGTTTTTTCGTATTTTTCCATGATCTGATGCATTGTAGTATTGAAAACTTTGCAAAACGGGCATGAGGGATCTGAATACTCAACTAGCTTTATAGGAGCATTCGGATTGCCAAGTATATTGTCTTTGTCTGTCACTGGAGCAAGATTGACCGTTCTTTGTGTTTGTTCGGTATTTGCAATTGGTGCTGGGTTTGAAACTGGTTTTTTGACGTAAATAATAGCGATAGCGATGATTGCTCCAGCTATAATGATTGCGCTTGATATGTTGAGTGGGCTTGATTTATTTTCCATATTATTGATGTTAGTAATAAATTATTAAAATGGTAATGTGAATGTCATAGCAGATGAATTAGGCTTATCCCAGTCGGAAGTATCTAGTTTGATTTCTTTTGTACCTCCTAGATCTTTGAACTTAAGATGTTTGTTTGTCTTTGCATAATCGTACAAGTCTTTTGTAAGTCTAACATCTTCTATGCAATATGAAATAAGCTTATCGATCTCACCATTTCGCCACCAATGGACAGCGTCCGTGCCATGACCAGTTTTGTTTTTTCCTAGAGTAGCCTCGCCGACACTATCTAGCTTTAATCTTCTACCCAATGTCTTTTGAACCTCTTTCATAAGATCCAAACTTTTGATTTTGGTTAAATCGCCAGGATAATATTTATTCAAAATTGGTATATCAAAATGATCACCGTTCCATGTGATGAGCATGTCAGCCTGCTCGAGTATTGGCCAAAGTTTACCAAAATCTGCCTCTAGGTAGCTCGAAAATTCATCCGTTTTGGAATCGTGTATGCAAATAACAGAAATATCAAGGGCTGTTGGATCATTTGAGCCAACATCTTGAAAGAAATTCTTGGTTTCCAAGTCAAAAGTAATTGTTCGCATAATTTTATTGCAGTTTGCAGGTGTGGATCTGCATATGTCTGACATCTGCAGATTACATTTACAGAGGTGTCACCTCTGTATCCACTGCGGTCTCGGTACCGCTCGCCAAATCTTTCATTTTTAATTTGCCAGTTTTGACCTCTTCATCGCCAATACAAATGATATTTTGTATACCTCTTTTATTGGCATTACTTATCTGATCACCGACCTTTTTATTTGAAAGATCGACAAAGATTTTTTTGCCTTTGTTGCGTAATTTTTGCGCAACTTCTAATGCGTATGATGTATTCTGATCCCCGAGAACACAAATAGCTACATCGGCCTGCGTTGTCTTTGTTGGCAGGCTATTGTATGTTTCCATCAAATCCTGAGCTATGAGATCACCAGCACCAAATCCCACTGCTGGTACTTTTTCATTACCAAAAAGTGCCAACAAATCATCATAACGTCCGCCACCAAAGACTGATCTGCGATTTGCTGGATTGAGGTCAAAAATTTCGAAGACATTGCCTGTGTAATAGTCAAAACCGCGCATCAAGCTCTGATCAAATCTGACATTAGTTATACCAAGCTTTTCAAGTCCGGATATGACTTGCTTTATCTCTTTTAACCCTTGATGTTCTTCGGTTGTCTGGGGTAAATGCGAAGTGAATTCTTCGAAGTTTTTTGAATTTAGAAGGGTAAGGAATTTTTGGACATTTTGGAGTGCTTTTTCGTCTGCACCAAAAAATTCTTCTACTCCTAACTGAAACGTTTCTGGTTTTAGCTTTTCTTTTTTGTCTATAAGTTTGGAAATTTTGTACGCTTTGTCTTCATCCAATCCAAAGACATCTTTTGTGACATAATTCATCACTTTGCGATTGTTTAGGCGTATTTCAAAATCTGTCTCTTTGAGACCATAGGCACGAGTAATATCGTAAGCTAGATTAATAATCTCGATGTCGGCAGATGTTGATTCGACTCCAAAGATATCGGCATTAAGTTGCCAATGTTCACGGGTACGACCACGTTGTGGTTGTTCGTAGCGGAATAGATTTGGTATAGAAAACCAGCGGACTGGGAAGGTTAGTTCGCGTCTTCTACTGGAGATCATTCTGCCTACCGTAGGCGTCATCTCGGGACGTAAGGTTACTTCTCGCTCCCCGCGATCTGTAAAAGTGTATGTCTGCTCGTTGACTATTTCTTCACCGGACTTGGCTCTGTATAGTTCGGCAGGTTCGAGGACTGATGCACCGTATTCCTCGTAACCATATTTCTTGCAATTGTTGCGCCAAATATTGAATATGGCCTGTTCTGTGGCCATATCTTCGGGGTAGAAGTCTCTCACGCCTTTATATGGTTCTGTACCAAGTTTTTTGTTAAATAATGACATATAACCATTGTATCAGAATTATTTTTTTAGTGAAATATTAAAAAGTTTGCGATTATGTTAGGATAGATTTATGAAGAGGATAATAATCAAAGAAGGTCCAGTAGTTTTTCTGCGTAATGTTATTTTGATGGAAATTTTGGCAACTATTATTTTCTTGGGAGCATCGTATCTTGCAAACTATGAGCAATTATTCAAATATATTCAATTCGATAGGTTTGTAAGTTATAACAACTTTGTAATTATAATTTTTTCTCTATTTCAACTTATTTATATTCTGGCTTTGTTTTTTGATTGGTATTTAAAATTTTATGAAATAAGAGAAAAGGAAATCGTTCGTCATTCAGGTTTAATATTAAAAAAGCGCAAATCGGTATCACTGCTACATATCGTTGCCGTAGAAACTTCACAGGGTCCTTTGGATCGTATTCTTCGTCATGCAACTTTGATCCTTGAGCATGACAATGGTCGTGTAACTAAAATACAAAATGTCGCCGGCTATGAGGAATATTCAGAAATAATCAAACAAACAATTGATAATACGATGAAAAAACCTATTCACTCTAGGAGTTTGCCGATGTTTCTTAAAGATGGTGAAGGTTTGTTCCTGGAATTCAAACAAACACTTCGTTATGATCTTAGACGAAAATGTGTAAGTAAAGATGTAGAAAGAGCAGTGATCAAAACGATTGCCGGATTTATGAATGCAGACGGTGGTACTCTTATTATTGGTGTTGATGATGAAGGTAAGGTAACAGGTCTAAAGAATGATTATGATACTTTGGCCAAGAATAATCGTGACGGGTTTGAAAATCATTTAAGTAATTTGGTCAAAACCATGCTGGGTGTCAAATTTGCAAACTATATTCATGTTCGTTTTGATTATTTTGATAATAATGAAGCTTGTATTGTTGCTGTAGATCCTAGTCATAAGCCTGCTTATATCCAAAATGCCGAAGGAAAAGAAGAGTTCTTTGTTCGTATGGGCAATTCCACTCAGCCATTTTCAATGAGTGAGGCGGAGGAGTATATAAAGACGAGGTGGAAATAGGTTGCAATCTTAAATCTGAAATCTTAAATCTCAAATCAATTTTGCACTTGCAACTATTTCAGATCCTTTCTCCTACCTCTTGCTCGGTCTAATTCAGTCAAAAGTTTCTTTCTAAGTCGGATATTTTTTGGAGTTATTTCTAGATATTCATCATCTCGCATGAGTTCCATACCTCTCTCGATGCTTAGTTCATAATGTGGTACGAGATTTAGAGCCTCATCTTTACCTGATGAGCGCATATTGGTAAGTTGTTTACCCTTGCATGGATTGACGTCCATATCATCGCCTTTTGAAGTGTCACCAATGACCATGCCCTCATAAATATCTGTAGCAGGACCAATGTATAGA
>CAZVXQ010000013.1:0-12013 GCA_964630815.1 uncultured Candidatus Saccharibacteria bacterium
AGTACAACAGTGGACTCGGCACTAACAGGAGATCCAGTAGAAATAAACTTTAATTACAAATATATCGCAGATAGTTTTCAATCTATTGATGCGGATAGTCTCGCTTTGCAATTATCGGGCAACAATCGTCCGATGGTAATAAAACCAGTTTCTGGCGATCAGTCTTTTATGTACTTGGCTATGCCAATGAATCGCTAAACTCACAAGACCAGGAGATAATATTCTACAAAAATGTTTGGAATATCAGGTTTTTTTAAAAATATTCAAAATTCTTTTACGAAAGAGGTTTCTTTGCGTATAAAAATAAAAGAGGTTATAAAAAAACACACAGGTGCTGATCTGGCTATTGAAAATATATCTTGTAAAAATGGTGTTATTGTTTTGAATAAAGTTAATTCAGCTATTTTGTCGACAGTATTTATCAAAAAAAGCAAAATCTTATCAAACCTTGCTGATTTGGATATAAAAGTAAAAGATATTCGATAATCTTTACAGGTATTTAGTTTTAATTCTCAAAAATATCCGTGACTATTTGAGTTTGTTGCTATTGTGTAACAAACTGAACACTAGCTTGGCCACGATTGTATACAGAATCAAATAAAATGATTGAAAGGGTATTAATTGTGCTCAAATTACCAACATCCGCTGGTACAAAAGAGATATTTAGAGGATTTGTCTCATTGGTAAGAATATATTTTCCATTCAAATAAACTTCAGATTTTTTTGGTTGGAATTGACCAGTGTACTGAATTTTGATCAAAAGCGATTGGTTTGGGTTTATCATTGAGTTTGGTGCTGGAGAAACTATAGAAATTTTTGGTGATTTTTCTGGAGTGTGCACATCGTCTTTTTCTACTGGAATGGTTAAGTTTTCTGTTTCTTTGAAATCTGGATTGGAGATTTTCCATTCATCGAACCATTTTCTTACGCCATATTCCCAGTATTCATACTGAGCGTCTTTCTTTGGGTCTGCTGGTATGGCACCATTTGGATCACTTTTGTCTACCCAATGCAATATTGTATGAACACTATTGAAGACATTTTCTTTGGTGGTTTCTTTTGGAGTGTATTCAGTAGCCAATTTCCCAGAAACAGTATCAATTTTATAGGATTGGCCACCTTGCCAAATGCCACGCATTACAGGCTTTGTATCTGTTTTTGGAGATTGTGGAAGAGGGAAATCTTCAGGAGGAAAATTCTTTGCAACTTGAGACATAAAAGCGCCCCACAAAGGAGAGATTATAAGGCCGGCAATATTCTGACTCATTGGACTGTTGTCGTTGTTGCCAGCCCAAGCACCAACAACAACACTAGGTGTATATCCAATTGCCCAAACATCTCGATAGTCGTTTGTTGTACCAGTTTTGAGCGCAACAGTTCTTCCAACACTATCGGCAATTGGTTTCAAACTGGCCAATCTTACTTTGTTATCGGTTAGTATGTTTGTTATCTTTCTGGAAATTTCTGAATCTAATGCTTGAATAGGGCTTAGATTTGCCTGTTCGAGCACATTGCCCTTGTTGTCCGTTACTTGAAGTATTGACCTTGTTGGGTTTCTGATTCCATCATTAGCAAAAACTCCATAAGCACTTGTCATATCAAGCAAACTTACCTCTCCACCACCAAGAACTAGTGTTAGACCATAACGATTTGGATCGTTTAGACTATTTACACCGAGATCATGGGCGGTTTGGATTGACTCATTGATACCAGCCAGATATAGAGCCTTAACCGCAGGTATGTTTCTTGATTGTCCAAGAGCTTGTCTGACGGTCATAGGACCACTATATATTTTGTCGAATTCGCTTGGCGAGTAACAGACTTTTTCTGGATCATCACTTTCATTCTTTGGTTTTCCTTCTGGAGTACAATACAAAGAAAATTCTGTTTTGACATCAAAAAGTACAGTTTCCGGCGTATATCCTTTTTTGAATAGGGAGGCGTAAACGAATGGTTTGAAGGTTGAACCAGGTTGTCTTTTTGCCAAAGAAACATTGAAATTTCCTTCAATTGTTCTACTAAAATAATCTACTGAGCCAACCATAGTCAAAATATCTCCACTTTTTGGGTCAACAGCTATTATCGCTGCATTTTTTGCATTGTACGTCTCGGCAATTGTTGGAGCGAATTTTTCTACAACATCTTCGGCTTTTTGTTGCATAGTATGATCTAAGGTTGTTATCACCTTGAGTCCACCCTGAGAAACAACATCTTCACCGTATTTCTGAACCAAATAATCTCTAACGTACATTACGAAATGGGGGGCACGAATATTCTCTGAATTCTTGGCCAAAAATTGTACTTTTTCTGCTATTGCTTTTTTGTAATCATCGGCTGTGACCATACCCAAAGAAAACATTTTTTGAAGAACGAGTTTTTGTCTTGCGTCCAAAGCGTCTCGATGTGTTCCATAAGGGGAGTAATAGGTTGGTGCCTTAGGGATTGCGGCGATATATGCTGATTGAGCCAAAGATAGGTCTTTTGCTGGTTTCCCAAAAAAGGATTGGCTAGCTTGTTCAACGCCGTATATAGTCCCTCCGTAAGGTGATTCATTGAGATATATTTCCAAAATTTGATCCTTGGTCATAATTCTGGTTAGTTTTATTGCCAAGATCCACTCTTTTATTTTTCGGGTTACTGTTTTGTCGGTCGTCAAAAGAGAGTTTTTTATCACTTGTTGGGTTATTGTAGAAGCGCCTTGACTGTAATTGCCAGAAATAAAATTGGCAATAATTGCTCTGAAAATAGAGGTAGGTTCTACTCCGATATTGTTATAGAAATTAGTATCTTCGATGGCGATAGTGCCTTTTTGTATGTAAGGAGAAATAGAGTTTAATGATACAGAGGTGGATTTTGTATTTGTTCCTGTATCGTAAAGAAGGATCGTACCCGTACGATCATAGATTTTTGTGGATTCAACTACCTTGCGATTTTGGAATGAGCTTAAATCTGGAATTTTTAGTGTTGCTACCCAGAGAGCTGAAAGGCCAATAAAAATCAAAACAAAAGACCCAAATAGTAATATGGCGGATTTGAGGTGATGAACTTTACTCTTTCTTTTTGAGACCATCAGAGCCTAATTGTAGCAAAAAAACAAAGATAATAAAGTATATTACTGCTCCCACTTATCACCAAAAGGATTCAATTCCTCATCATCAAGAGAGATTTCTTCGCTGGCCGACTCCTCATCATCGAGAGAGATTGGTAAGTCCTCATCAACCTTTTCATCAATAATTGATGCTGGTTCGAGGGCTGATTCCAAATCGACACCTTTTTTTGCTTTTGGTCCCACAACTTCCTCTGCATCTTCACTTGTTTCAACTTCAGTTTCTTGTTCTGGAGACGCACTTTCTTTTGTTTTTGATTTCTTTATAGAAATTTTTTTCTTCTGAGCCATTCTATTGTATTTAAATAAATAATGTTTCTACTTTTTAACAAATCCTGCCTTTTTTGCAAGAATGCTTTGTTGTGGATAAAACAATCTAACAGATTTTGTTTTGTTTTGCACTTATTCTGCGAGCACTATGTGTAAGAGCAACAGCTATTGCATCGTATTCGTCGTCCAAAGAAACTTTTTTTGGAAGCTCGATAAGCAAATGAATCATTTTTATTATCCTGCTTTTGTCGCTTGTTCCATCGCCGGTGAGAGATGATTTTATTTCAAGGGGAGTGTATTCATAAATTTCCAGATCTTTTTTTAATGCTTCGTACAAAATAATACCTCTAACTTCTGCTACCCGCATTGCTGTCTTCTGGTTTTTGGCAATAAAAAGTGACTCAAGAGCCATTTCTTGCGGTCTGTATTTTTCTATTGTTTTTGCTATTTCCTGACCAATTATTTTGAAGCGACTGTATATACTATCTTTGGTTGAAGTTTCAATGCAGGTGGAATAAAGTATTTTTTCTTTGCCTTTAATTGATTTTTCTAATATAGAAATACCTAGTCTGCCGTATCCTGGGTCAATACCAAGTATTCGCAAAGGCTCTGATGTTATTTGTGTCGGCTGGTGTGCCGAACTTTGTGATATAGGAGTTGAGGTTTTTTTGCTATTCGGCATTGGTATAGACGTCTTGAACGTCGTCGTTGTTTTCTAGATCATCTACAAGTTTGGTCAAAACCTCAATATCGGCATCTTCAAGAGGTGTTGTTGAAGTTGCACTCCAACCTTCGTGGGTTTTTGTAAATGCCCAAGAAGCACTTCCAGGGGAGGCAAGTTCAAAACCATTGAGTGACAAAATATGTTTGATTTCTTGCGCAGTTTTGTTTCTGTTATCTGTCAAAGCTGAAATCAAAATGGCTACACCACCTGGCCCATATGTTTCGTAGGTGATATTTTCCATAGTGGCACTGTTATCTGTTGAACCTTTTTGACTGCGCGGTCGATGGTGTCGTTCGGCATATTTTCTTTGCGAGCCTTTTCTATTGCCGCTGCCAATCCAGGAGAAGAAAGATTGCCTTTTGCAGCTTTCGACTCGACCGTGATCAATCTAACAAGTTTGCCAAATTGCTTGCTCTTTTGAGCGTCATTCTTGGCCTTGATGTGTTTTATTTTCGAATATTTATTGTGGCCTGACATAAAATCTTAAATTTAAAATCTAAAAAGTTAAATCTTTTTGATAATTAACGTTACTGTAGCATTTTATGCTTATTTTTTCTATAACATATAACAAAGGCCCGCTTGTGCGGGCCTCGTTGCAAATAGCGATTGTCTCAGCAGCGGCCGCTACGCTGTCTAAGGTTGGGTTTGAAACTCGGAGGAAGCACGATCAACCCATAAGTTACGCGCGGACTGACATCACTGTTTGCTTGCGCTCCGAAACCACTTTCCGGATCGGGCAGGGGGGAATGTTCCAGAAAGGAACGAGTATTTGTTTCTCCCCCATCTTTTTTGTCGGTTTTCGGGTCGGTACCGACTTGCCTTTTTTGTTTGGGGTCAGACACGGTATTCCTTGGTTTGGTTTAGCTAACTTATTGACCAGTACGACCAGTCAAAGTCCGTTCAAAATATTACTATAATATCAGCACTTAGTCCAGTAAAGATGTTGTATCTAAAGAAGTTTGCCATCACTAATACCAATATGTTTGTAAGCCTTATCGGTTGCAATCCTACCTCTTGGCGTTCTCTCTAGTAGTCCTAGTTGGATCAAGTATGGTTCGTAAACTTCTTCTACTGTTGCTTGCTCTTCAGATAGGGCGGCAGCAACGGTGTTGAGGCCGACTGGTCCGCCACCAAATTTGTTAATTATGGTTTTCAAAATATCTCTATCGGCGCTAGTGAGTCCAATAGAATCAACCCCAAGCATAGCAAGCGCTTTTTCGACAATATTTTTTGTAAGAGTAGATTTGTTTATTTGGGCAAAATCACGACAACGTTTGAGGTGATAGTTTGCGGTTCGGGGTGTGAAGCGTGAACGTATTGCAATTTCGGTCACTGCTTCTGGATGAATACCGATATCTAATATTTTTGCTGAGCGCTTAATTATTTCTCCGATTTCATTGTCTGTATAAAATTCCAATTTGAACACGCCACCAGAAAATCTAGAGCGAAGTGGCGCAGAGATCATGGCGATACGGGTGGTTGCGGCAATAAGTGTAAAAGGTGGCAAGTCGAGTTGGATTGTTCGTGCCGAAGGGCCTTTGCCAATGATGATATCGAGTTTGCCACTCTCCATAGCAGGGTAGAGGACTTCTTCTATTGCTTTGTTGAGACGATGTATCTCGTCAATGAATAAAATATCTCCAGGGGAGAGGTTCGTAAGTACTGATGCCAGATCGCCCACTTTTAGAATTGCTGGTCCAGAAGTAACTTTCATCTGCGCCCCAGTCTCTTTTGCTATGAGGTGGGCGAGGGTAGTCTTACCAAGTCCAGGGGGGCCATAAAAAAGTATATGTTCAGGTGGGTGTTCACGTTCTTTTGCAGCGGTCAGGAGGATGTGAAGATTGTCTTTGATGTTTTTTTGGCCGATGTATTCGTCCCAACGTGAAGGGCGCAGGGTCTGGTCTAGGAAACCCGGATCTTTCTCAACATTCGTATCATTTGTATTCTTCCTTGACATTTTGATTGCTCTATGCTAGTATGGTCTTGTAAAGGTTTGTTATTCGTTTACATAATTTTTCTCAAAAACGGTTAAGCAAAATGACCGTATTTTGTTTCGAGCCCGTAAACCTCTAAGCAATGGCCTTCCGAGGTTTGGGCATAGTGCTAAGGACATCTTGGTTGTAACGCTTGTCGTTGCGTACTGGTATTATCCTCGGGACTATGCCTCGCATACCGCATCACGCGATATGATATTGCTTAGAGATTTACGCTCTTGAACTCGGATCTCCAAATTTAATATATTTTGTCGTCACTATGTTCATTCGCTCCTGCAATGTATAGGAAATACATTTTAGTCGCTCATTTCACTTGTTTCTAAAACTATATTAAATTTGTAAATCCTCGGACTTCAGTCTCATTAATTTGTCTGAACTCATCCTAACCTTGTCCACAGGGAAAAATCAATTGACACGGTGGATAATTTTGAGTTTAGGTAAAAGTCTAAAATAAAAACACAACTAATCCGTAAGGGCAATGACTCTTTCTATCTCACTTATAGAAGTTATTCCTTGCAAAACCTTGAGGATGCCGTCTTGTTTCATTGTGAGGATTCCTTGACCTTTTGCTGCAGACCAAATTTCTCTTTCGCTAGGATTACTTTCGACGGCAGTTTCAATTTTTTCATCAATAAGGATTGCTTCATATATACCAATTCTGCCTTTGTAGCCGGTATTGTTACATTTGTCGCAACCGACCGGCTCAAAAACTTTGTTTCGGTCGTTTGGAACTAAGTTCTTGTCTTCTATTTCTCCAATTATTTTCTCCACCTCATTTTTTGTTTCGCCTTCGAGACTTACTTCTTTTTTGCAGTATTGGCAAAGTTTGCGGGCTAGTCTTTGTGCCATCGCCACACGGATAGCCGAAGTTATGACTTTAGAATTGACTCCTAGATCTATGAGTCTTGGGAAAGTTCCAGCCGCATCATTTGTGTGGAGGGTAGAGAAGACGAGGTGACCAGTCAGAGCAGAATTGACGGCAATATTTGCAGTTTCACCATCTCGTATTTCACCGATCATGATGATGTCTGGGTCTTGGCGGACAGTTGCTCGTAAGCCATCAGCAAAATCGTAGCCTTTGTCATTGACTTGAGTTTGAACTATTCCTGGTAAGTGGTATTCGATAGGGTCTTCCAAAGTAATAATCTTGAGATCGGGCGATTTTATTTTTTTCAAAAATGAATACAGAGTCGTAGTTTTACCTGAGCCGGTTGGTCCTGTAGTAAGTATCATTCCATCTGGTCGTGACATTTCTTTTAGCAATATGTCGAGCAATTTGCTTGGTATGCCTAGGCTTTCTAGGGGTACATCTATGGATTTTGGATTGAGGATACGCATAACGATGGACTCATTGTAAGCGCCAGGAAGTATCGATACGCGAACCTCAATATCTCCAAAAGCCAGTTTGATGCTAAAGCGACCGTCTTGATTGTCTTTTTTTATGTTGAGCTTCATTCCCGAAATGAGCTTGATGCGAGAGAGAATAAGAGCATAAGTTTCGTTGTCGAATTTTATTACATCGTGAAGAACTCCATCTAGTCTGTAACGAAGTAGGGTATATGTTTCTTCTGGTTCGAAATGAATATCTGAAGCGCCAATAGCCAAAGCGCCGGCAGTACAGGTTTCCAATATTCGAGAAACTCGATAGCTCATCCTCGATGCAAGGAGTTTCTCCAAAATTTCAATAATCTGAGGAAGGTTCTTTATTTCATCAATTATTTTTGTAATTTCTTCATTAGAAATTTCAAGCGAGCCAGCTTTGCTCTCATATGCAAAAGATAGGTCTTTGTAGCCAGACCAAGCTTTTTCGAGACTTTGGGTGGAGGTTATGTAGAGTTCTGGAAAATAACCTTTTTCTTTGAGTTCGTTGACCAGAGCCACAACTTTTTCATTCTCGGGATTTCGCGTTGCAATCTTGACTTTTTTGTCGATCATGGCAAAACAGGCCGTCATTGTTTCTTTGGCGCGTTGCTCGTTTATGAGACGAAGAGCGTCAGCGTTTACTGGGATTGCGGATAGGTTGATGTATTCGATGCCATATTTGCCAGATAGTATCTGTACGAGATCTTCCTCTTCTTGATGTAGAAGATCTGATATTTTTCTCTTTTGTTTGTCCTCATCAAAGATGATTGTCATTGGGAATATTATAGCGCATAAAGGTTGAGGTAGGCGAGGGTTGGTTATTGCGAGCGTCCGCGAGGCGAGGCCTGTAGAAGTTCTAAATAATAAAAAAGTCCCCGCGGGTTGGGACGCAACCACGCGGGGACGAAAGGGCACTGGCACAAGAAACAGAACACGACAAGTTCATGGTTATAATATCAGATAGTTGAATATTGTCAAGCTTGACATTGGATATAGAATGTGCTAGTATATATAGGTATAAAGGATTGAACCATGAAACTTACTCGTTCGTTGGTTGGGATCGTATTGGCGACGTTGGTTGTTTTCGGTTCCGGCTGCAGCTTCAATGCCCGTTTGGGAGGGAGTCCTGCATCGTACGGTTACGACTCGGGCGGTGGACCTTACGGGTATGGGACCGGTGGTGGGCACTACGGCTACAACACTGGTGGTGTTGGGTATCCTGTCATCGTCCCACTGTCAAGCCAGACGAATTTCCAGGCTCAGACCATGCAAAGGTATGGTTTTGGTGGGAACTCCAGTTCCCAAAATCCTAACCCGCAGCTGAATTCGGGGAACTCGGGTTCCCTGATCGGGAACATCTACGGTTATCGTGTTCGGTAGCTAGTCGCGGTTGCTCAGCACACCCGCGAACGCACAGCCACTTCTCGAAAGAGGGTGGCTGTTTTTGCATATCAATACGCGGAAATTTCGGGATGTGTCACATTCCGAAAAGTGATATATTAGTCAAATGGAAAACCCCGCAGAAAAACAGCCAGAGTCATTACCACAAATATCCCGCAGTCTCGAGGATACAGCCAGGATCGCACAGACTTGGCTTGAGGCAGTTTCATTAAAATATAAAAATTCCGATAAAGCTCTAGTTGTTGGTTTATCCGGACATCTAGGTGCAGGCAAGACCGCATTTGTAAAAGCTGTGGCGAAAATACTTGGAGTAAGTGAAAGCGTTACTAGCCCAACTTTTGTGTTGATGAAATTTTATAATACAAATTCGGCTTTTGATAAATGGCAAAATTTGGTTCACCTTGATCTTTATAGACTTGAGAAAAAAGAAGAATTAAAAGCTCTGGATTTGCAGAAGGTAATTAATAATAAAAATAATTTAGTAATGATCGAGTGGCCAGAGAATGTTGGGGTAGAAGTAGATGAGCAGATTAATTTTCGAGCACTTGAGGAAGCTGGGGTTGTGGAGATCAGGGTAGTCTAATGCGTAAGGTATATAGGTTTTGAAGACCGTTTGCAGGAAATTCCTAGCAAGGAATTTCCGAAACAGAAGCAAAGTCTTGCAAGACTTTGCTGTGTCTGAAAAACCTATGTACCTTACGCAAATAACAACTTATTTAGAAAGCATTATTAAAAAAATTTATTGTGCTACAATTTATTTATGGCAAAAAAAGAAGGTAAAAAAAGACTAATCCTGCTCGACGCTCACGCTATCTTACACCGTGCTTATCACGCTTTGCCTGATTTTTCGACCGCAAAAGGTGAGCCGACTGGCGCATTATATGGACTCTCTACGATGCTCATAAAGATCATTGAGGATTTGAAGCCAGATTACATTGTTGCTTGTTACGACGTGAAGGGGCCCACATACCGTCATGAAGCTTACAAAGAATACAAAGCCGGTCGTGTTGCGGCTGAAGATGACTTGGTTGCTCAGATGAAAAGTTCCCGAAATATCTTTACTGCTCTCAATATTCCAATTTATGACAAACAAGGGTTTGAGGCCGATGATATGCTGGGTACGATTGTAGAGCAACTCAAAGATAGGGCGGTGGAAATTGAGATTATCATTGCTTCAGGTGATATGGATACTCTACAACTCGTTCGTGGTGATGAAGTCAAAGTTTACACTCTAAAGAAAGGTATCAAAGATACAATCATGTACGATGAGGAGGCAGTTATCGCTCGTTTTGGTTTCGGTCCAAAACTTATTCCCGATTACAAAGGTCTTCGAGGAGATCCGTCCGATAATATTATTGGTGTAAAAGGCATAGGTGAAAAGACGGCTACGATACTCATTACGACTTTTGGCACTATCGAAAATATGTACAAAGAGCTGGAAGCGGGGAATGAAGATAAGTTCAAATCTGCAGGAATTACACCGAGAATCATTCAATTATTGAAGGATAATAAGGAAGAGGCAGAATTTAGTAAAATGTTGGCTACAATTCGTTTGGACTCGCCAATAACTTTTGCATTACCAGACAAATCATTCAGAGAAAATCTGGACATGAAGAAGATAGGCGGTTTGTGGCATGAGTTAGAATTTCGTACGTTGACAGCAAGATTGGAAAAAGCAGTAACAGGTAATTTGAGTTTCGCAAATATGGGTAGCGATAGTTCTGGTGGTAGTGAAAGTGTTGGAGGTGAGAGTGGTGGTGTAAATAGTGAAAATGAAAATAATTCTCAAGACAGTTTGGCAAAAATGATTGCGCGTGTACCAAAAGACGATTTTGAAAAGACGGCTTTGGCATTATGGCTAGTTGATTCTGGAATTACAAATCCACAAATGGAAGATGTGGTTAATTTTGCCAATAAGGGTGATTATGAAGAGGCAAAGAAGGCTATATATATAGAATTGGACAAGAAAAATCTCCGCAAAGTCTATGAGGAGATAGAACTGCCACTTATACCTATAACAAAAAAGATGGAGGAGAGGGGTATAAGGATAGATAGAAAACTCTTGGAGCATTTGGGTCAGACCTATCATGCTGAAGTTGCCAGATTGGAAAAGAAAATTCACGAACTTGCTGGTACGGAATTTAATATAAGCTCACCGAAACAACTCGGAGAGATTCTTTTTGATAAATTGCAATTGGTTGGCAAAAATATGAAAAAGACTAGCGGAGGAGCGAGGTCAACAAAGGAGTCTGAACTAGAAAAGCTTCGTGATTTGCATCCGATCGTGCCACTTATATTCGAATATCGTGAGCTTTCAAAATTACTCTCGACTTATATAGATGCAATACCGCCACTTTTGGATAGTAATGATCGTTTACATTCTCATTTTGTATCAGCGGGGACAACGACTGGTCGCATGGCATCAATCGATCCAAATTTGCAAAATATCCCAGTTAAAACCGAATTGGGCAAGGCAATACGTGGAGCATTTATAGCAAGCGAAGGATATAAGCTCTGTAGTTTCGATTATTCGCAGATTGAACTTAGAATCGCTGCCTTTTTATCTGGTGATGAAAAGTTATTGGAAATATTTCGCAAAGGTGAGGATGTGCACACGTCGGTTGCTTCATTTGTCTTCAATGTTCCAGCAAACGAGGTCACTGCTGATATGCGTCGAAAGGCCAAGGTTATTAATTTCGGTATCATTTATGGTCTGGGAGTTTTGGCCTTAAAGCAAAACTTAGGTACGAGCCGTGATGATGCTCAAAAATTTTTGAACGACTATTTTGCTACATTTTCTGGCTTGGCAAGTTATTTGAATAATGTAAAGTCCGAAACAGCTCGCAAAGGATATACCGAAACATTCTTTGGTCGAAGAAGGTATTTTGAAGGAATCAATTCAAAAATCCCATATATAAAAGCATCTTCGGAGAGGATGGCTATTAACGCGCCCATACAAGGTACCGAGGCTGATGTTATAAAAAAAGCAATGATTGCTATCGATAAATATCTAAAAGAAAATAAGCTAGAGGAAGTCGCCCATCCTCTATTACAAGTTCATGATGAGCTTGTCTATGAGATAAAAGAGGGTAAGGTAGAAGAGGTGGCAATACAAATAGAAAAGATTATGGAAAGTGTTATGGATCCCAAGGATAC
>CAZVXQ010000014.1:0-2136 GCA_964630815.1 uncultured Candidatus Saccharibacteria bacterium
GTGGTCATTTTGCTAAATGATATATTTTGCGTGAGTGCATTTTAGGAAGCGAAGCGACCATAAAATGCCTCCGCAAGTATAAGTGTAACGATATTTCGTGAGTGCATTTTAAGGAGCGAAGCGACTATAAAATGCCTCCGCAAGAATAAGTGTAACGATATTTCGTGAGTGCATTTTAGGAAGCGAAGCGACCCCAGTAGGCGAATCAGCAGATTCGTATCTCGGATTCATTTTGCTAAATGACATAAAATGCCTCCGCAGAGTCGAGTTAGCTCGAGTCCCTAGAGGTACTCGAGTGCTCGAGGATCGTAGTCGGCGACGGCGATCCGTAGACTGCCGTACACGAGCCTACACTCATCAGTAAGTATAGCAAATAAGCCTTATCAAGGCTGTTTTGAAATGTATTGCAATATATTGTGATATATGATATAATGCAGGGTAAAAATTGACATAGGAATACTGCGATGAGATGAGCTTTTTGTGCCTAATGCTTGGACACAGCAAGCTCATCTCATCAGAGAAAAGGCTGCAACTTGCCGGAGCGAATCTGGCACAATAAAGAAAGGATGGTTCCGATGAAATCAACATTATACGGCTACCTCTCCGGCTACAAGAAGCCCACCGACCTCAACGTCCAATGCAATCAGCTCCGCATCCTGTTTTCGGGAATCGGCTTCACCAATCAAGATCTGCTCGCGCGGATTGAGAAGGGCGAGGTCAAGCTTCCCGCGAATGCCGAAGGCTGGTTCGCCATCCCCAACTGGCGGAAGAATCCGAAGATCTTCGGTTCGACCTACAGCGGGGCGGTGCAGAATGTCCTCGACGCCATCAAGAAAGCGCGTAACGGCAAGTTCTGGAACTACCGTGACGGTGCGATTGACGAGAAGCATTTGCGTCAGTCTGCTCGTTCCGTCCAATTCTGGGACGAGCTGGCCAAGGCGCAAGGTGATGCGGACATCCTCATCATCGCCGCCCAGTTCGGCATCCGCCACCGCGGCCGTTCGGTTTGCCGAGCGCGCGTGATCATGGAGGATACGGTGGGTGAAGTCGGTCTCGGAGCATTCGCTGTCGGGATCATGCTTCTCACCACCCCGAACCGTCTCCAACACTATAACGATCTATGGATCGACTGTGCGGGTGACGAATTCAGTCCAGACGGTGATGGCTCCTTCTTGGAGTCGCCCTACTTCGGCTTCGACGACGACGGCGGCGACGTCGAGTTCGACGCGTGCGGCGTTGACGGTGCCGGCGACCACTACGGCACCGTGTCTGTGTTTTCTCCGCAGTAATCCTTGCACCTTGAATTCGAGTTTTTCGGGACCGTTCACGCAAGTGAACGGTCCTTTTTAATTTTTATATTTTTTTCTTGCAGAATGATTTTACTTTTCAAACAGCTCAATAGTTCTCGTTTCTCAATATCTGTTCCGTCCCTTAAAATATATTTGGCGTAGTTACGGATATCAATATCGTCGACCACGACTTTTCCCTTGATACCGAGAATATTCTTCTGAAATTTTTTGAATCGCTCAACTTCGTTCTTGATCTTCTCTTTAATGCCAATCTCGTCAATGTCGATCTTGTCTATGAGATTGGCAAATTGGTTAAGCAATTCCTTTTCCTCTACGTTATGGTTCAATAGCTTGGAAACACCCTACCAATTACAATGAAGAATATGGCATATACATTAAATCCACATTTACCAAAGGTCCGCAGAGATGCAGCAGATCTAGTTAGAAGAGGTTGGGGCGTAAGACAAGTGGCTAGGTACATCGGAGTTTCTCCAGGCACGATCACGAAGTGGGTAAAGAAAGCAAAGATCTATGGACACAATACCGACAGCACTAGGTCGAATATATGTATTCACAATTCTTGATGTCTTCTCCAGGTGGGCGTACGCACGAGCATACAGACGTGCTACAAACGAAGTGAGCGAACCCAGTGGTCATTTTGCTAAATGATATATTTTGCGTGAGTGCATTTTAAGGAGCATAGCGAACCCAGTGGCGAATCAGCAGATTCGTATCTCGGATTCATTTTGCTTAAGGGCTCAAATATCTTTTGCAATAACAAAAACCGGCGGAGCTGTCTCCGCCGTTAGTTACCATTGATCGCTCAGGTACGTTTCGAGACCGAACT
>CAZVXQ010000014.1:2146-11851 GCA_964630815.1 uncultured Candidatus Saccharibacteria bacterium
GCTGGCGGTGCGCAATCAAAGGCTACTATTAACAATTATAACATAAATAAGACGTATGTCAAATTTCTTTGTTTTGATTTTTAATATATAATCTTTTTCTGGCACTTAGGAGAAATTTAATTGGAGAGATGGCTGAGTGGTTTAAGGCAGCGGTTTACTAAACCGCCGTTCCCTCACAGGAACCGTGGGTTCGAATCCCACTCTCTCCGCTGATATGGACCCCATTTAGTCATATTCAAATGATCAGAATTCTTAGTTTTATATTACTAATAGCATTCGGAATATTCTTCTTTATTTATGGTGGATATGATGACAGTCCTGGTGCACAAGGACTTGGATTGTTAGTTGTAATTATTGGAAGTTTCTATTTAAAAAGAACAATAAAAAGAAAAAAGTCTTAACGGCGAGTTTATTTCCAAGCTAAAAAATTGCCGGTGGAGTTGCCCCCACCGGCATCGCCAAAACTTAGGGTCTGAGATTCCGATCCCAGATTTTACTAACTGGGCCAAAACCAGAAAGTCCCGAGTCTTTGCGATTGGAGGATAGTAGCACGATCTATAGACATGTCAATAGTTTATAATTGCATTGGCTATTCAAATAATATCGATGTACAATACTGTTAATTATTCATTATGTACTATTATGAATTCTAAAAAAAATATATTTGTTTGGTTATTTTCTATACTAGCTAATTACAGCCTTTTTCTATTTCTTGTATCTCAATATAACTACGGACCGGGTTCAGCATTCAGTATTTTTGCAGACGAAATAGTTTCAAATGGTGTTGAGCCTACTTTCTATATAACTTTGAGTGTAGGTCTAGCACTTACTTTGTTTTCAATATTTATTTCTGGTTTTGAATTCAAGGATCGTAACCTGATTTTTTATGGTCTGCCTATTATCGGTCTATTGTATTCTGTGGCTTATATGTATTCATGTAATGGCAAATTCTGTGGCATATATGGAATTTTGGGTATTATAGCTAGCTTGATATTTATCATATTTTTTACTCTCGGTATTTATTTGAGAAAATGGTCAATAAAAGTCGTCTCAACATTGTTGATTATTGAGATTGTTGGATTCGCTTTGTGGACTGTTTATCTAGTGTTCAAATAGTATTTTTATTAAATATCATTGAACAAGTTCAAATTTATCTTTTTGATTAATAAGATTGTGAAAAAGGAAATCTGGAGTCACCTTGTCATTGTAATCCGCATCATGAACTAACCCTTGCGATTGCAATTGGTCGTATATTAGTTCAGCGCAAGTTGATCTTTTTGCGTCAAACTTGTGAAGACCAAAATAATAGTCGGGATCATTTGCAATGGTTGTCAGAGGGTCGATTATGCGGACTGTTGATTGCTCACTTAAGATTGGTCGGAAGATGGCAATTTCTTCTATATCATTTTGAAGCCAATCACTTTTATCTATATTGATGATTCTAATATCCAAAGAACGATCTTTTTCTTTTCCGCTAGCTTCGATTATTTCGTTGTTACCAATATATATGGCACTATGCGTGAAGTGTGGGTGGGTGAACTTGGTCAGCAACCAAACATTTTTTGTCATGTAACGCCTTATCAAAATGTCTCCTTTTTCAAGTCTGCATTTATTGAGTTCATTACATTTTTGTAAAATTTTGCTTACAGGTACGTCCTCCTTTTGGAGAGAATAGAAATTATTTCTATTTCTAAAGATATAGATAATGTCATTGATAGAGTTTATTTGTTTCAAGAAAAAGTACAAAAAAATGATTGTAGTAACAATTATTATAAAAACTAAACGTTTCTTCATTTTCATATTATAACTTCTTCTTGCAAAAGAAATCACCCCGCACTCTCTCGAGTTTGGGGCGATGGGTGAGGTCATTCTTGAATGTCGTAAGTCTCGGTCTCTTCAGAGTTAATCAATTCTTTGAGTACTTTGGTTATGAAGTCGGATGGATCGACATCAAGAACGTTGCTTTTTTTAATTTGTTTGAATCGGTGAAGCAGCATTAATATAAATTTCTTAAGTTCGGTTGTCGGTCCATCATCGCTACTAATAGTGCGGAATTTGTTGATTAAAATGCTGATCTTGTCTCGAGCTCCGGCACGTCTCGAAAAGAGAACTAACGCTCGCTGAGTCTTTGATTTCTTCTCGCTTTTTTCGTGCTGGAAACCATTCCTCTTGTCACTCATAAGTTCCTCTCTCTTAGGTGATTTAAGTTGGTACAACTTACTACTCAAGTCCTGGAAGATAGTACCTTAATTGTTAATATTTGCAAATATTTAGTTGCAGATGTCTGACATCTGTCATTCGTAGACCGTTATTTATCAATTCTTGCTATAATGAATCTATTAATTTCTTAAAAATAAATATATAAATATATGAAAAATAAAGTAGCAATAGTGACAGGTGGTAAGCAGGGTATAGGTCTCGGTATTGCAAAAGTTCTTGCCAAACATGGTTGTCGGGTGGTTGTAAGTGATCTCGATCAAGAAGGTTGTGATAAAGCTGTTAGTGAACTTAAGTCTACTGGTGCCGAAGCTTTTGGCATCAAGTGTGATGTGTCTAATAAAGCTGATGTTGATGCACTCATTGAACAAACAATATCAAAATATGGTCAGCTTGATATTTTGATAAATAATGCTGGAATATTTCCTTTTGTACCATTTGTAGAAATGAAGGAAGCTGATTGGGATAAAGTTATGAATGTAAATTTAAAGAGCATTTTCCTAACATCTCAATCGGCTCTTAAGGTTATGAAAGATGGCAGTAAGATCGTTAATATTTCCTCGATTGCTTCGATAGTCGCTTTTGAAGGCCTGACTCATTATTGTGCAACGAAAGGGGCAATGAATGCTTTTGTTAGAGCTTTAGCATTGGAGTTGGCACCTAGAAAAATCAATGTTAATAATGTCGCTCCTGGCGCTATCAATACCCCTGGTGCCAGCCAGCCAGATCAACCAAGAACGGCCACTGAAGAAATTAGGAAAAAGACTATCGCATCAATTCCTCTTAGTAGAATGGGTCAACCAGAAGATATAGCAAATGCTGTTGCTTTCCTTGCATCTTCGGAAGCTGATTATATAACAGGGCAGACTATAGTGGTTGATGGTGGTTGGACATTGAAATAATCATCATATATTGCCTTTTTTCTGCCAATCTGTTAGTCTTTCATAACCATGTTAATGATTCGATTACAAAGGACCGGACGCAAACACGAACCAACATTTCGCGTTGTTTTGACTGATTCAAAAAACGGCCCAAAGAGTGGCAAGTACCTCAAGAATTTGGGATGGTATGATTCACGACTAGACAATGACGCAAACAAACAGTTGGATATACCAGAAATCAAGAATTGGATGTCAAAGGGTGCAAAGCTTTCTCTTACACTTCACAATTTTCTGGTTAGTGCAAAGATTATAGAAGGAAAAAAGTCGAACGCACTTCCAAAGAAAACTGTCCAAAAGAAAGCCGAGAATGCAGAAGCTCCAAAGGCACCATCAAATCCAGCTCCAGCTGAAACACAAAAAGCAGAAGAAAAGACTGAAGTCGCTACAGAGACTCCAGTTGCAACAACAGCTTAGTTATCCATTGTTGTTGACTGTTAGATAGTTTGTTACAATTGCAACGTACAGCTTTACGCTTGTACCTTTATGAAATAATTTTACGATATATGCAGCAAGATCAGCAATTTTTAGATTATGTTATTAAGGCTTTAGTAGACAATCCGGGAGATGTAAAGATAAATAGAACAGTTGACGAGATGGGAGTACTACTTACTCTCGAAGTTGGTGCTACTGATATGGGCAAGATTATTGGTCGACAGGGCAATACCGCAAAAGCAATAAGAACACTACTTAGAGTTGTTGGTATGAAGAACAATTCTAGAGTCAATCTCAAGATTAATGAACCAGTTGGTGGTCTCAAATCTCGTGAAGGTGTCGAAACTCCTGCTGTTCCACTTTCAACTCCAAACTCAAAAACAGTTGAGGAGGCTATGGCAGATCTCAAGTTGGAATAGGTGAGTAGCTCATTAAATTTGTATAAATCAAAAAACTGTGGTATTATAACACCACAGTTTTTTGTATGATTACATTTCATAATATAACTTTATTTCCGGAATCTTTTGAATCCTATGTCGGTGCTTCTATTATTAAAAGAGCCATCGAAAAGGGAAAGATAGCAATCAAATATTATAATCCTCGAGATTTTGTTGTACCTTCAAAAAAAGGTGCTCCTTTGACATATTCAGATCGAAGAGTAGATAGCCGTCCGTATGGTGGTGGTCCGGGTATGGTCATAGAAGCTCTACCAGTTATGAAAGCAATAGAAAAAGCAGTTGGCAAGAAAATGAAGTCTCCAAAAACCAAGAAAAGTGTCAAAATTATTTTCTTTAGTCCAAGTGGCGATCAATTTACCAATGTTATGGCTGATTCATTCAAAAAATATACTGATATCGTATTCGTTTGTGGTAGATATGAAGGGATTGATGCAAGAGTAAAGAAAGCTTTTCCAATGGTTGATATTTCTGTTGGTCCATATGTCCTTACTGGTGGTGAATTGCCAGCTATGATTATGATAGACGCTATCGCTCGCAGGATTGACGGAGTATTGGGTGATAATCTCTCAATAGAAGAAGAAAGAGTGGCAAGTAGTGACGTCTATACCAGACCGGAAACTATCATTTTCAAGAAGAAGAAACTTCGTGTGCCTGCAATATTACTTACTGGTAATCATTCAAAAATTGAAGCTTGGAAAAAAGAAATTAATAGTAAGAGAAAATAGTATTTTACATTAGAAAATAGAATTTTTCTTTTGTGACCTTGTGTGATCATTGCTTACTGATAAACTTGTCTATAAGTAAATAAAATATTTACTGAAGATGCCTGCCATGCATTATCAGTTAATTTTTATTATGTTCAAATTACGACTTACGACTCATGCTCAAATGAGGATGTTTGAAAGAAAGATTGATATAGATGATGTAAAAAAAGCAATTATCAATCCAGATCAGAAAAAAAGTGATTCATATGGAAAAGTTAGAGTTTCAAAAAGGATAGGAAGCAAAACAATTGTTGTGGTATACTCTGAAGAGAAGTTTATCGATAGAAAGAATGAATATTTAGTGATTACTTTTTATTATATAAACGTTTCTAAATAATATGAATTTTAATTATGATTCAGTTGCAGATTCTGCATATTTCACTATAAATAAAGGAAAGGTTAAGAGGACTATTGAAATGCTAAATAACCTTATTGTTGATATTGGTCAGAAAGGTCAGATTATAGGTATTGAGATATTAAATTTTTCGCAAAACCAGATCAAAAAAACAAGTATACTTAAATTGGTTAAATCTGGAATCCCGTTATCTATATCAAAGACCAAAGAATCACTTCCAAACTCTATATAAACTGTGGATAACCACTTGACAAATACTGTGTTCTGCCTACAGCGAGGGATTAGAAAGGTCTACCATTAATCCTAAAGTGCATAATAAATACTAAATCTCAGCTTTTTTGCCGCTCTATAGCGGGTTCTTTTGTTTTCCGTAAGTTTGATTATTAGTTTAGTGTCGTCCGATTATTATTGTCTCTGTCATTTTTATAAAAATGCAAAACTCTATCGTTAGACCAAAAAAATATTTTTCGAGGTATAAGCAACCTTTGACAGATATTCCACATCTAGTTGAATCACAACTCGCTTCATTTGCCCAATTTATGGAAAGTGGTTTCGAGAATTTGCTAAAAGAATTTTCTCCTATTACAGATTATTCTGGCAAAAAATTTGAATTGTCGATCAGTAATATTGAAGTTGTTCAGCCAAAGTTCGATGAACATTATGCCAAGAACAACAAAATGAATTTTGAGGGTCAATTGAAAGTAAAAGTAACTCTCAAGAACAAGTCATTAAATATAGTAAAAGAACAAGAAATGTTTTTGGCGGATTTTCCAATCATGACAGATCATGGAACATTCATCATAAACGGTGTAGAGAGAGTGATTGTCCCACAATTGGCACGATCATTCGGTATTTTCTTTACTTCTGAAGAAGTAAAAGGAAAGAATTATTTTGGAGCAAAGATTATTCCAGCTCGAGGAGTTTGGATGGAAATTGAGACAGATACAGACGGTACTATATATTGTCGTATCGATCGAAAGCGTAAGTTCCCAGTAACTTCGCTTTTGCGCGTCTTGGGTGCAAAGACAAATGAAGATATCCAAAATCTCTTCAAAGGCAACCCAGAAATGAAGAAAATCATCGACTTAACATTAGCAAAAGACCATGCAAAGACAGTAGATGAAGCATATATAGAGATTTACAAGAGACTTCGTGATGGCGATTTAGCAACAGTTGATAACGCTAAAACATTTATACAGGCACTCTTGGAACCAAATCGCTATGATATTTCTAGAGTTGGAAGATTCCGTTTCAACAAGCGTTTCGAAAAGCCCATGGATGAAAAGTCTTTGGAGAGAAAGACACTCAACTTGGATGACATTGCTACAACGGTAAATCACATTGTGACTTTGAGTTTAACTCCAGATATGCAAGCGGATGATATTGATCACCTAGGTTCTAGACGTGTCAGATTTGTCGGTGAACTCTTGGAAGCTCGCATTCGTCTAGGTTTGACACAGATGAAAAGAAATATCCAAGACAAAATGTCAACAGTTGAACCAGATGTCACACTTCCTATTTCATTTATTTATCCAAGACCACTACAGGCTCGTATCAAAGAGTTTTTCACCACAAACCAACTCTCCCAGTTCATGGAACAGACAAATACTTTGGGAGAAATAGAAAACCTTCGTCAGTTCACTGCTCTTGGTCCCGGTGGTCTATCGAGAGATCGTGCTGGATTTGAAGTTCGCGATGTGCACCCATCTCACTATGGACGTCTTTGTCCTATCCATACTCCTGAAGGTCCAAACATTGGTCTAGTCTTGCGCTTGGCAATGTACGCTAGAATCAATAACTTCGGAATGATCGAAACTCCGTATGCAAAAGTAAAAAACAGCAAAGTAACAAAAGAAATTGATTATCTAAATGCTTTGGAAGAAGAAAATTTCAGAATTGCTCACGCGGCAACCCCTTATGACAAGGAAGGTAATATTACAGTTGACGAAGTAGAAGTTCGTGTCAACGGTAAACCTGTCTTGGTAAAGAAAAATGAAGTGGATTATATCGACGTTTCAGCAAACCAGGCGTTTTCTGTGGCTACTTCTCTTATTCCATTCCTTAATCACGATGATGCAAATCGTGCACTTATGGGATCGAACATGTTGAAACAAGCAACACCATGTCTTGTACCAGAAGCACCATTTGTTGCAACTGGCATAGAAGCAAAGGCGGTCTTGGACACAAATAGAGTTATTGTTGCTCCAGAAGATGGTGAAGTCACACATGTGGATGCAAAGAAAGTTGTCTTCAAATCCAATAAAACAGGCAAGAGTCGCACATACAATCTAGTATTGTTCTCAAGAACGAACGGTTTTACAGCATTCCATCAGAGACCTGTCGTTGAACTCGGTCAAAAAGTCAAAAAGGGAGATGTTCTAGTCGACACATCAACATCAGATAATGGTCAAATTGCTCTTGGACATAATGCTCTAGTAGCTTTCATGTCATGGTCTGGATCAAACTATGAGGATGCGATTATTCTTTCTGAAAGAGTGGTTAAGAATAGCAAGTGGTCTTCCGTTCATATCGAAGAATTTGTAGTTAATGTTCGTGATACAAAGCTCGGTCCTGAAGTTACAACTTGTGATATTACTAATGTTGGTGAAGCTAAGCTAAAGAATCTAACCGAAGAAGGTATTGTTCGAATTGGTGCCGAAGTAAGAACCGGTGATATTTTAGTCGGTAAAATTTCTCCAAAAGGTGAGACACAATTAACTCCAGAAGAGAGACTACTCCGTTCTATTTTCGGTGAAAAAGCTCGTGATGTAAAAGATACTTCGAAGCGTATGGAAAATGGTAAGAGGGGTCGTGTTATCTCGGTCAAAGTCTTTTCTCGAGAAAAAGGTGATAAACTCGAATCTGGTATTATAAAGAAAATCTATATCGAAGTTGCTCAAGTTAGAAATATCTCTGTTGGTGACAAGATGGCAGGTCGTCACGGAAACAAAGGTGTTATTTCCAAGATTCTTCCAGAAGAAGATATGCCATATATGGAAGATGGTACTCCTATCGATGTTATTCTTACACCACTAGGTGTGCCTTCTCGTATGAACCTTGGTCAAATTCTAGAATTGCACCTTGGTCTTGCTGCAAACACTCTAGGTTATCAAGCTATCGTCCCTCCATTTACAGGAGCGACTGATGCGGAGATTAAAGAAGAATTAGTTAAGGCTGGATTCGATAAATCTGGAAAAATGTTGCTACGCGACGGTCGTACCGGTGAACACTTCAAACAGCCAGTCGCAGTCGGTTATATGTATATCTTGAAACTTCACCACATGGTGGAAGACAAGATTCACATGCGTTCGATCGGTCCTTATTCTCTCATCACTCAACAACCTTTGGGAGGAAAGGCTCAAGGTGGAGGTCAAAGATTTGGAGAAATGGAAGTCTGGGCTTTGCTTGGTCACGGTGCTGCTCATACACTTCGAGAAATTCTTACAGTCAAGTCAGATGATATTGTTGGTCGTTCGCAAACATTTGATTCGATCGTTAAAGGTGAAAAGTTGCGAGCTCCAAATTTGCCAGCATCATTCAATGTTTTGTTAAAGACCCTTCGTGGTTTGGCTCTCAATGTTGAACTTACCAATAAACCTCAAGTCGGAGAGGAAGCTTAGTAATCTTAAATCTGAAATTTAAAAACTCAAATCTTAATTTAAGATAAAACTATTATGCAAAATACACCAATAAAAAAACAAATAGATCCAACACAATTCGACTTGATTCGTTTGACATTGGCATCACCAGAAAAGATCATGGAATGGTCTTTTGGAGAAGTTACCAAGCCAGAAACAATCAACTATCGTACTCAAAGATCCGAAAAAAGTGGTCTCTTCGATGAGAGAATATTCGGTCCAGATCGGGATTTTGAGTGTTATTGTGGAAAATATCGTGGTATTCGATACAAGGGTATAGTCTGCGAAAAGTGTGGAGTAGAAATTACTCGCTCAATTGTTCGTCGCGAAAGAATGGGTCACATAGAACTTGCATCTCCTGTTTCTCATATTTGGTTCCTAAGAAGTGTTCCTTCAAGAATTGGACTTATTTTGGGCATGACTACTGCTGATCTAGAAAAAGTAATCTATTTCGCAGGATATATTGTTACAAAAATTCATGCTGATGAAAAAGAGAAATTCCTAAAAGATCTCGATGCAGAATACAAGAGCAAAGTAAAAACCGCTCAAGATGACAAAACAAAAGAAGCTCTAAAGGAGCTCGTAGTGAATGCAAGAAAAGATATTGATAGTTTGACTGAAGGTTTTGTAATGGACGAAGCAACATATCATAAGTTTGCTGTTAAATATGGTTCATTATTTGAAGCTGGTATCGGTGCAGAAGTTGTTTACGATCTATTGAAGAAAATTGATTTGAACAAGTTGCAGGCTGAATTGACCAAAGCTCATGATGAATCAAGTTCTGCTGATAGAGAAAGACTTTCAAAGAGATTGTCATTGGTAAAGCAAATGCTTAAGGCTAAAGTACGACCAGAGTGGATGTTCTTGGTCCGAATTCCAGTTATTCCACCAGGTATTCGT
>CAZVXQ010000015.1:0-11410 GCA_964630815.1 uncultured Candidatus Saccharibacteria bacterium
TTCTGGAATAGCTTTCTTGATCATCTTGTAGACTTCTTCAGCCTTTTTGATTAGCTCTGGTTTATTCCTCAATAAAGGAAACACAGCAACCTTATATGGAGCAACCTTCGGATCAAGTCTGAGATAGACCCTGGTATCTTCACCATCTTTCTCTTCTTTGTAAGCATCACAAAGTACCGCCAAAACTGTGCGGTCCAAACCAAATGATGGTTCTATGCAATGTGGTATGAATCTTTCTTTATTTTCTTCATCATAATAAGAAAGATCAACTTTGCTAAAATCTGAATGACGCTTGAGGTCATAATCTGTGCGATAAGCTAGACCATACAACTCTTTGCGACCAAATGGAAAATCAAATTCAAAATCGATTGTTCTTTTTGAATAGAAGGCTCGATCTGTTTCGCTTATTTCATTTTCAAAGACTTTATCTTTTGTTAGTCCGACATCCTTGATGAAAGCGTGTACTTCATTTACAAAATGATTAAATGTATCTTGCCAATTGTTTGGATTAACGAAATATTCTATTTCCATCTGCTCAAACTCTCTAGCGCGAAAGAGGAAATCTCTAGGTGCAATCTCATTGCGAAAAGCTTTACCAACTTGGGCCATACCAAATGGTAGTTTTGGATGAAGAGAGTCTAATATATTTTTAAAATTTACGAACATACCCTGAGCTGTCTCTGGTCGCAAATATGAGAGTGAATTTTCATCACGAGTTGCTCCGACATTGGTTTCAAACATCATATTGAATTGTTTTTCTGCACCCAATGCCCCACCACAATCAGGACATTTCTTTTTGTCTTCAAGTTGATCTGCTCGAAAACGATGTTTGCACTTTGCACATTCAACAAGAGGATCCGAGAAACCTTGAGCGTGACCAGTTGCCTTCCAGACATTTTGATTCATCAAAATTGCCGCATCCATACCATAGATATCTTCACGATCCAAGACGAAACGTTTCCACCATAGATTTTTTATATTGTTCTTTAGGGCAATACCAAGCGGTCCATAATCCCAAGTTCCAGCTAAACCGCCATAAATCTCCGATCCTTGAAAGATAAAACCACGTCTTTTGGCCAAAGAAATAATATTTTCCATTACTTTGCTTTCATTATTATTTTTCATGTTGCCATTCTATATCAAAAGTCGTTTTTTAACCAATTTGTAATGACCTAATACTAGTGAGCTAGTTTCTATTGTGTCACTACTTCATCACCAGATTTGTACAATGGGTCGGTACTATAACGTGTAGTCAATGGATCTTGATTACTTTCAACCTTGCTATTTGTAAAATTATCTATACCAGTAAGGCGGGCTTGATTGACCAAAACCGGAGAACTGCTGACTTGAATAACACTAGGAATAAAAGCAATCTGAAATGCTACTTCTCTCCTCTCTGCCGAGATACGATTTGCCTCAACTGGACCAACATTCCAAGTTACTAGACCACTGTTTTCATCATAAATTATATTTTCGCCACTAGGACTAACATTATTTACCCATTTTACATAAGGCGGTAATGTTGCCTTTACTTCAACATCTCGAATAGAATTGGTTGTATTGCTTATACTCCAAATAACAGTATAGGTTGTTGGTGTATCAACTTTTGGTGGCATGAATCCTGAATTTTGAAATGGTCCGACCGATCGAGTAACTCTCGCCGATAAATCGACAGAAGAAGGAATAATAATATTTCTTTTTGTACTTGCAGTAACTGTAAGAGGAACATTGGTTTCTTGGGTTCTATTTCCTGACACGCTGGCAGTTATCGTTATTTTTGGATTTATCACACTTCGACCACCTTGAGTAAAATCTTTCGGAATTATATTGAAAATAACCTTACCACTATCACCAGGACCAACCGAAGAGAATTCTGGATTGGTCTGCTGACTCCAGGTAATAGTATTTGAACCAGAATCATAATACCCACTATCAGGTCTGATAGCGGAATTGTCATACGCTGAGCCTTCCAACTTTGCAACAATCTTCATATTTGAAACTATGGTTGAAAGATTATTGAACCAATTTATATTGACTGTTGAATTACGGTCAAAACTTCCTATATAATCTTTCATCTCATCATCACCACCAATATCAATAACCAAACTTACGAACGGTTTTTGAATATTAATCTCTCTATCGAGAGTCAAATATGGCGTTGCAATCTTGACTGGATTATCGCCTTTTGCACCAATATTAAAATGAAAGGCTCTAAGATCATTATCTTCACCAACCAGAGTGCCTCTTATGGTGAAAGATCTTTTGCCACCTGCAGGAATATCTCCTATATTCCAAATATTTTTGGCTGAAATCGGATTCTGAGTCGAAGAAATATAATTAAATCCAAACGGATATATCGCTTCAAATAATATTCCTTTGAGATTTTCTTTTGAATTTGAGGTTAGGTCAATTTTTATATCAAATTCTTGACCAGAAGTAACTTCCTTTAGTGTCGCAATATCTACCCTTATCGGAGATGAATTAACCAAAACATCATATGATTTTGTTTTGGTAAAAACTGAGGTCGAGCCTTTGACACTATAAGTAATACTTACCAAAATTTGTTTTTGTAAATTTTCTTCCCCAAATATGATTGCTTGAACACTATCCTTGGCTGTACCCTCTACTGGAATGTTTCCGAGTAATTTGCGATACCTCTTTAGTGTTTGACTAGGATTTTGAGGATCTGTTGTACCAGCAGGAAAATCAACAGTCAAATCAACTAATTCCAAATCAATCTTATTATTATTTTTTGCAGTAATATCAAAATTAACCACTTCTCCTCCAGGAATTGAAACCGGACCGCTAATATCAATACTAATATTATCTGCCGAAATCAGATTTGTCCCTTTAAAAAATAAATAGGCGCCAATACCCACAACAACAATACAAAAAATTGCCGAGCCAATAAATAATTTTGCAAAAAATGACATTTTATCGCTTTTATATTCTGTATTCAAAACAACTGGTTTTTCTGGAAGCTCCGGAGATTGAGCCCAGTCCTTTTGAATTTCGGAATCTTTTTCCTCATAATCAACCCTTCTTCTGGTTTGGACATCGGGTACCGTCCTTGAATACAAAGATTTCTTTAAATCATCAATATAACTTTTGTCTTCACTAGACATACTGGAACATTATATAGCAAAATTTATTATTTTTCTAGAGATGCGACTCACGAAGTGCACTGTTTATGGCTCGATTGATGTCAACTCTTTTTGTAATAATTCGATCGATAATATCTTTACTAAAATTTGAATCTGTAACCTCTTTGCTAAATCCGTGATTTTCAGCAATGTATCCAAGTCTATGCAATATCCGAATGACCAATAGAGACTCCGCAGTTGCCAAAAAATCTCGACTGCAATTATTATCTAACTGAAAATTAGCAAAATTCCATAAACAATCATAAATTTCCTTATGCCTTTCCTCACCTTGAACTAATCTCAATATTATAAGTGCAATACGATTCATTATGAGATACTTTTCAGACGATCTTAAGCCTATATAGGTCGATACATCATTTTGTGGTGCTGGGATATCCGACAATAACAGCTCCTCGACTCCTGTAATTCTCCAAAATTCCCTTCCCTTAATGAGAGAAAATTTCGAAAAAGTATAATCACGAATATTGTATCTAAGCTTTGATTTCTCAAATCTAATTCCCTGAGCAATAGCAACAATCAAGCCCAAATCATGGGTAAAAATATGGATAATTTTATTTGCCTCACCATGATTTTTGGAGCCAACCACAAAACCACAAGTTGTATGAATATGATGCACAAAGCAATTTTACTATTATTCACAGCTTATACACATTGACAAATTTATATTTTGTGCTACTCTATCAGTAGAGTGAACTTTACAAGAGCGCTTTTGCGCTCGATAGTGAAATTAAGATTTGATTTCAGTATTGAGCTCAAAAGCTACCATCTTGGCACGTATGAGCGTTTCCTCTGATCGATAGGCCTCAGGGTGCCGGTCGGTCTGATCGCGGTCGCGAGATTGTGATCCGCTCATATGGTGCCACACGGCGACACCCTGATGTCGCCGTGTCTTTTTTTATACTCAAATCAATATCATATTTGCACTCAGAAAATATTATGTAATTCAAGCATCTTCTCTTATCCCAAAGTAATTTTTAAAGTCATATCCCCCACCTCTGCCAAGACGACATCAACGTCTATTTTTTTGAATATTATTTCTGACAATGAAGTGGTCTTTTTTATGAGATCTGAATTTTTATTTATGAGATCTATACCAGATTGTTCTACTTCTATAACTAATACCGCTTTATCTTTGACCGTTAGTCCTTTCACCTTTCTCAAATCCTGTATTGCACGCAAAAGTTCACGAATCATACCCTCTTCTTTCAGTGAAACTGTGATATTTGTATCCAATTCAACTTGATCTTCATTCAAATCTGCAAATACAACCTCCTTAACATTTACTTCATCCTCTACGATCCTCCTCGCTTCATTATCATCCAAAATTTCCTTGAAAGATGAGCTGATTTTCAAAGATTGCAATGGCTGACGAACATTTATCTTTGCAGTATTTCTTGCTTCCAAACCTTTGGAAGAAATTTTCCTAACCGCATCCATAACCTGTAATAATTTTTCATCAAAGGACTCAACCTTTGGCCAATCTTCGAGATGCACACTCTCCAAGTTTCCACCCACCTCCCTATACAAATCTTCAGCAAAAAATGGAGCAAAAGGTGCCATAACTTTGGCCAAATTTATTAGGACAAATTTTGTTGTTGATTTTGCCTCGGAACTTTCATCACTCTTGAAACGATCACGTGATCGACGTAAATACCATTGAGATAAATCGCCAATAAATTCTCGTATCGCCCTGCTTGATTCGAAGAACTTATAAGAATCTAAATTATTTGTAACATCATCTACGAGCTGATTTAGTCTTGCCAATATCCATTTATCTAATAAGTTCTTGCTTTTTGAATTAGCATCGACATCTTGAGACTTGTACAATTGGTAAAAAGATAAGACATTTGAGGCAAGATTGAAAACTTTTTTTACAACTTCATCGACAGTCTTTTCATCAAAGTTTTTTGACTCCCCTGGCTGATTGATTGAATACATCCAAAATCTGGCTGAATCTGCGCCATACTTATCCATTATTTCAAATGGATTGACTATATTACCAAGAGATTTTGACATCTTTTTACCATTTTTATCCAGGATGTGTCCGAGACAGATTACGTTTTTGAATGCTTTGCCTTTGCCAGCAAGAACACCGATAGCATGCAAAGTATAGAACCAGCCACGAGTCTGATCGATAGCCTCAGAAATAAAATCTGCTGGATAACCACCTTCTTTGTCTATCAAATCTTGATTTTTGAATGGATAATGATCTTGAGCAAAAGGCATTGATCCAGAATCAAACCAAACATCCATAACCTCTTTGACTCGTTTCATTTTTGCTCCACATTGACAATCTAAAACAACATCATCGATATTTGGTTTGTGTAGATCAAGCTCGTATTCGCTATTTCTTGGTGAAACAGCAAATTCCAAATCATGATGCTTGGCATTTTGAATAAAATAATTTGTACCCCTCTCTATCAAGGCTTGCTTCCTATCCCAACCATGAGCAGAGGCCGTCATTAGAAAGATTGGCGTCTCGTGAGAAACAATAAGAATATTTTTGCCGTTGTATTTATTTTCCAAATCAAACAAAAACTTCCCAACACGCTTTTTAACATCTGCATAAGTCTCACCTCCTTCTGGACCACGCTCGAAACGTTCATCATGCTTGAATTCTTTAACAAAATCACTTACTTTTTTGCCGTTCCAAACTCCAGTTTGAAGTTCGCCGATCTCGGGTGCATCATGAATCTGATCTTTTGTAAGACCAAGCCTCCTATTCAGAATCTCAAAAGTCTCTCTAGTTCGCATAAATGGCGAAACAAAAGCCATATCGAATTTACGATCACCAAGTTCATTAGCTAGTTTTTCGACTTGGTTTCTACCATTTTCCGTAAGCATATGTCTGACATCTGCAATACCGCTCAAAATATCATCGACATTATTTTGGGCTTCTCCATGACGAACCAAACAATATTTATTATTTGATGGCTTGGATATCTCCGCGATGGAACCGACAACTTTCCTTTTGCCACATTTCTCATTTTCGCAAAGCCAAATTGGTAATGGTGTACCCCAATACCTCTCACGCGAAATCGACCAATCTTTTATTTCTCTCAACCATTCACCAAAACGACCCTCTTTGATATACGAAGGCTCCCAATTTATTCCCTCATTTTCCTTGACCAAAACATCTCGCAACTCCGACATCCGGATATACCAAGAATCACGTGCGAAATATATAAGAGGAGTTTTGCATCTCCAACAATGTGGATATGAATGTTCGTATTTTTCTTTTGCAAAAAGGAGATTTTTACTAGCTAAGTCTTTGATTATTGTTACGTCTGTTTCTGGATCTTTTACAAATAGACCAGCAAGACTACCTGCTTCATTCTTGAAAGTACCATCGTCATTTACAAGATGATATTTTGGCAATTGTTTGTCTGTTCCTAGAGCAAAATCATCCTGGCCATACATAGGAGCGATATGGACTATGCCTGTACCATCTGCTGTAGTGACGAAATCTGCAGAATAGACTTTGAAGGCGTTTGCCAGTTTGGTTTTTTCTATTCCATTTGCACTGTCTTTTATAAACGGATAAAGAGGTTCATATTCCAAACCTACCAAATCTCTGCCTTTCCAACTGTCGCCTGTTTCTTTCAATTCATCTTTGCCAACTTTTTCCAAACTCTCTTTTCTCTCTTTTGCGAAGATAAAAGTTTCGCCTTTTGAGCTATTACCTTTTACCTCTAACCTAACCCCTACATAATCCACCTTCTCCCCCACTGCCAACGCCACATTTCCTGGCAGAGTCCACGGTGTAGTTGTCCATGCCAGCAAAAATACATCACCAGAAAGACCTAGCTTCTCTGGATTTGTAACTTTGAATTTTACATAGACAGAGAGATCTTTGACATCTTGATACCCTTGAGCAAGCTCATGAGAAGAAAGTCCAGTACCACACCTAGGACACCAAGGTACGATCCTATAATCTTTGTAAAGCAGGTTTTGCTTTTCAACATTGGATATAATATTCCAAATAGACTCTATATAATGAGGTTTATATGTAATATAAGGATCAACAAGGTCTACCCAATACCCCATACGGCTCGTAAATTGTTCCCATTCAGAAACATATTTCCAAACACTTTCTTTGCACTTGTCATTAAAAGCACTTGCTCCGTGCTCATTGGTATATTGCTCAATCTCTTTTTTTGATTTTAGTCCGAGCTCCTTTTCGACTTGCAATTCTACTGGAAGACCATGCGTATCCCAACCACCTTTCCTGCGAACATAATACCCTTGCATAGTTTTGTAGCGAGGTATTGCATCTTTGAAGGCTCGTGCCTCTAGATGGTGAATACCCGGATGACCGTTCGCTGTAGGAGGGCCTTCGTAAAATATAAAATTTTTACCTTTACCTTGATTTTTATTGAGGCTTTTTGAAAAGATATCTTTTTCTTGCCAATATGCCAAAATACGCTCTTCACGCTCAGCATTTTTGGACTTTAGTATTTTGTTGTCACCCGCTTTTTCGTTTATTTTTTCGCTCATTGAAATATCTTAGCATTTTTACAAAAAAATGCTTACTTGCCGTACAATTCGCTGTGAGTGCCGATATCAATTAACCTCACAGTATTTGTATCTATTTCTTCAAAGATTAACCTATAATCTCCAGTTATATTTATGCTCTTGTAATTCATCAATCGACCGTTTAAGCGGTGATTATTGAGAACCCTATCATATGGGCTTATGATAAATAAACTTACCCGCTCTTTGAAAGCCGTCTGTATCTTTTTTGGCATTTTTAACAAAGCTTTTTCAAAGCTCCGATTGTAAATTATTATCATTAAGGATTATATTTTTAGATGTTTAAACAGACTTTCTGCATCTGAAAAAGGACCGTAAAAATCTCCATTGTCCATTTCTTTACTAATTTGTTCCCAAAGTGCCATCTTCTCTTTTGTTGGCATTGGTTCTGCACTAACAGAAAACTTCCTTTCTCGAACAAATTGCTTCAAGAAAGAATTTACTACACTAGTCAAAGTGATACCGAGCTCTTCAGCCAACCTTTTTGACTGCTTTAATAAAGTTTTATTTGTTTTTATTGTAATTGTGGTATCCATAATAATACCATTATACTAGTTTTAGTATTCATTGCAATAGTTAACAACATTACATCCTTTTTGGCACCTTAATCCCGAGTAGATTCAAACCATTCGTCATAGTGATGAGGAATGCCTTTGTAAGCGAAACATAATACAAAGAGAGAGGATTATTCTTATCGATAATTACTTGTGACGCATAAAAACTATTGAAAAGACCGGCAAGTGCAACCAAATAGCTAGCAACGGTCTGCGGAGCGAGGTCTATCCTGCTTCTCTCTACTATCTCTTCAAACTTTATAATCATTTTTTCGATAGGATAAATAGAATCTGGCATCACAACATCTTTTGGAGATAGGCTATCGATATTGATTGTTTCAGCTTTAGCTTTTTCCAAAATAGACTGAGCGCGAACTGCCGAATATTGTAAATATGGACCGGAATCTCCTTCGAATGAAATAGATGAGGTTGAATCGAAAACGATATTACTACCAATAGCTGAACGCAATATCGTATACTTGATAGCACCGACCGCAACAATATCTGCAATCTCATTTACTTCATCAGCACCAAATTTGCGATCTTTAATTTTTTCTTTTACAAGTTCCTTAATATCATCTATGAGAGAATCTGCAGTGATGACGTTACCTGTTCTCGACGACATCTTACCAGAAGCAAAACGCATCATACCGTGACCGATATGTTTGGTTTTATTACCATTTTCCATATCGATCAGAGAAAGAACTTTTCTAATTACTCGAAAATAATCGTTCTGTTCGCTGGCTGTAATAATGATCGATTCTAGAGCATCAGGATAATTTTTAAACTTTGTAATATTTAGACCCAAATCTTTGGCTTCATAAGTTGGAATACCATGAGAGCTGATGAAAACACGAGTATGAAGTCCATAATCTTCCCCTTTGAAAACTGTTGCCCCGTCACTCAATTGGAAAACTTGACCCGTATTTTGTTTGACCACTTCGAGTCCGATACTAGCCATTTCGCTTTCGAAAATAAATTTATCAAATTTTGTACCGAGTATTTTGTACAATAAATCAAAATGATCTAAACTCCACTTCCTGCCCTTATCATAAATATCATTTATTTTATTATCACTTTTTGCATAAATTTTCTTGTTGAGCTCGTCTATTTCTTTTTTTGCTTCAGGATTTTCTTCATAAGTTTTTGTTCCCAGAACATACATCCGACCAAGGAAATCTGTCTTGGAAACAATATCTGCCGTATCAGCCGGCAAAGAATCGATATTTTGTAATATAGCCCAAATTGCTTTTGCTATGTGTAGACCGATATCAGAAGGATAACAAATCCTTACAACTTTTGTGCCATCAGACTCAATTAGTCTTGCAATAGATTCACCTATTGCATTCGACATGAGGTGACCTATATGAAAAACCTTGAAGGTATTAGGATCAGTATACTCAACCAAAACTTTTCTTTTTGAGCCGTCGTCGTTATGTCCGTATTTGTCCCCCTTAGCAATTACATCAAGTACAGATTGTGTAACAAATTTCTCTGCTAAAAAGAAATTTATAAAGCCCGGACCAGCAACTTCAACTTTTGATATTTCTTCCGGTAGATTTTTATTAATTGTTTCGGCGAGACTTTTTGCAACTTCGACAGGTTTCTTACTCAAACGCTTGGCTATCACCATGGCAATATTGGAAGAATAATCTCCATGCTGACTATCTTCGGGATGTTCAAGACCAAAATCTGGCAGAGAAACACCCTGTTGTTCAAGAGCTTTGCTTATCTGAACCTTAATCAATTCCTGAATTTTCATAAAAGTATTGTAGCAGA
Organism: uncultured Candidatus Saccharibacteria bacterium; assembly: GCA_964630815.1. Classification (GTDB taxonomy): domain Bacteria; phylum Patescibacteriota; class Minisyncoccia; order Phycocordibacterales; family PALSA-1337; genus C7867-002. Next base: position 10,031 of record CAZVXQ010000015.1, read on the forward strand.
AAGTAGTTTGTTGTGCCTTATGTTTGAGAGATTTTGATAGTTAAACTATTTGGCGTAAAAGAAAAGCCGGAGGCTTGGTGAAAGAAAAGAGGATTTTGGTGTAGATGCCGATAGGCACACCTTGTCATTTTCGAACACGAAGCTTTCCGGCGGATTGTGGATCTTATCGCAATTAGATCCTGAATCGAGGGTTCTATATTGGAAACCCCATTACGGGTTGTTGACCCGCTTGCTGATGTCCTTCTCTGGAGAGTCGTCGCGAAGCTCATAACATCGCGAATGGCTTCCAAGTGGACGTGCGATACTGGGAACAAAACAATCCTACTCCTCCCTCAAGATCTTGTCAATAGTATTTGCTATTTTTTTGAAATCTTTTTCTTTTTTACCTCGAGTAGTCTCTGCTGCTCCACCAAGCCTAATACCTGACGGATCGTTCGGAAGTCGAGTGTCAAATGGTATAGCATTCATATTTACGATAATACCCTTCTTCTCCAACTTGAGACTGGCCTCTTTTCCAGAAACTCCCCCAGCGCCTTTTTCATTTTTATTACCACCATTCCATGTGTCGAGGAGGATGAGATGACTATCTGTGCCACCAGAGACAACTCTCCAACCAAGATTTGAAAGTTCGTTAGCCAAAGTTGCTGTGTTCTTTATTATTTGTTTGGCATATTTTTTGAAAGCAGGTGTACTTGCCTCTTTTAGAGCTACAGCAACTCCAGCAATCTGATTTTGATGAGGTCCACCCTGAAGTCCTGGGAAAACCGCTTTGTCTATTTTCTTACCAAGCTCTCTCTCATCTATTTTTGCAAAGATAAGCGCTGATCGTGGTCCACGCAAAGTCTTGTGAGTGGTTGTTGTAACGATATCAGCATATTCAAAAGGAGTTGGATACACTCCACCAGCAACCAAACCAGCTATGTGCGACATATCCACCATCATAAGAGCACCAACACTGTCTGCCACTTCGCGAATCTTTTTCCAATCAATAATCCTAGGGTAAGCAGTATAACCAGCAACGATTATAGCTGGCTTTTCTCTCTGAGCAATATTTTTTAATTCTTCATAGTTCAAAACCTCAGTTTTCTGATCCAAACCATAAGGGATCTGTTGCCAGAACTTACCCGTAGCAGAGACTTTGTGTCCGTGAGTTAGATGTCCGCCATGTGCCAATGACATACCCATAATCTTGCCTCCCTGAGGCACCAAAGCGGTGTATACAGCAAGATTGGCTGGTGAACCAGAAAGAGCTTGGACATTGACATGCCACTTTGTACTATTGAGACCAAAAAGTTTGAGAGCTCTCTCGATACAGAGATTTTCTACCTTATCGATTATTTCATTACCACCATAATATCTTTTACCAGGATAGCCTTCTGA
>CAZVXQ010000016.1:0-11236 GCA_964630815.1 uncultured Candidatus Saccharibacteria bacterium
CATTTGAGACGGTATTGGCCGACCTAAATAAGCTAAATGAAGTTAGCAAATCAGAAGCTTTCAAGAAATCATTGATTGTAAATCTTGGAACAGATACGGTAAAAGGCATTGCACTTCTAGCTGTTCGTAGTATAAGTCGAGGCATTTCTGCACTTGGAAGCACTGGTCAACTATTCGGAAGTTTGTTTCGAATATATGGTGAAGAGATGGCAAGACAAGTTACTGACCTTGCAAACATCTCTGCTCAATACATGATGTATAGATTTGCTAGGAAGGTTGCCTATGGGGAAGAACAGTCAGTCAATGAAAGTGTTTATGGATTGTAACAATTGTTTATCGATTACTTTGTTTTTAGTTCCACAAAGAAAGTACACCCCTTGCCCGCACCTTCTGACTCTGCCCAGATCTTGCCTTTGTGACGAGCGATGATCTCTTTGGTGATGAATAGTCCTATACCCATGCCTTCAGTATTGGAGAGAGTAGCTTGTTTGCTTCGATGAAACTTTGAGAAGAGTAAAGGAAATTCATCTTTATTCATACCGATACCATGATCTTTTACAGCAATAGTTACTTTTTTATCGTTGATACTTACTTTTACTTCTATTTCACCGCTCTGATTGGAATAATGAATAGCATTTTCAATTAGAGTTTGGATAGCAAACTTTATTCTACGGTCATCGCCACTTACGGTGATTGTCTCTGGCAAAATAAGTTTTAATTTTATATTTTTTATTTTGAGTTGATTGTCTATTTCAATTAGAATTTCATCAATAATTCTTTTCAAATCAAGATTTTCTACATTGTACCGATAACTTGCACTTTCTGTCTCCGAAATATTTACTAGAAGGTTGGTCAATTCTACTAGATTGTTGTTTGCTGTTTGGATGTAGCCGATTTGGACAATCGCATCTTCTGGAAGGTTGAGTTTCGACAAATTCTCACTAGACCATTTTATGTGAGTGAGAGGTGTGCGGAATTTGTGGGTAACAGTAGAAATGAATTCTGATTTCAGAATATCATCTTGTTTGAGTTGATTCCAGATGATTATTGCTATAGTCACTACAATACTTGCAAGAAATATAGGGAAGATCCAAATAGGGAAAGATGGAACTTTTGATATTATGAAATTATTCAGAAAATTGAAAAAAACAATCGATAAACCAACGATAATAACGCTCGATGAATAAGTCAGAGCTTTTTTTGCAATAATTCTAATATCTAGTAAGTCATATTTTAGAACTGCGTATGTAAATAATATAGAAAATGATGGAACCATTAGAGCACCCCAGGCAGGATCAATATTTATATCAAAGACGAGCCAATATGCTTGCCAACCAAAAATGTATGCTAATAGAAAAGCGGTAAAGAGATATTTTAAACGATTTTTCAGAATAATATCGGCTTTGCGGTATTTCATGAGCATTTGATAGAAAATATAAATTGCAACGATTATATTCCATGCCATCATGAGGGCGTAGAGATTTCCGGCGTCATAATAATTTACAAAATACATCTTCGGTATAGACAGTGATAGAAAGTGAGCTGGATAAAGGATCATAAATAGGGTAAGTCCTATTGAAAATACATAAATGGAGATTAATTGGGACTTCTTTTCTTGAATTTTATTCATTAGAGCCAAAACGGTGTGTGCTATGAAGACTCCAATGAAGATCGTTGAAAGATTTAGAGTTAGAATTTGTCTTGATAGGAGTTGGTTAGAAATGTTTACCGCAAAAAGATGCGAAGTTGTATAAACGGCCGTTGCAACAAAACTAAATATCAACATTCTGTTGGCTAGTGGTTTTCGATCTTTGAAATAGACAAAGCAGGCTAGATATATCAGCAATATAGAGGAGAGAAAATAGCCTATGTTGTGAATAAAGAGGTTTATATTTAAGCTCATTGTTAAATTATATCATTTTATTCTGCTATAATATTGTCAATGATTTTGCAATCAGAAAACGATAGAATACCTTTGTCCGTAGAGGTTAGGCTCGGAGTATTTTTTTTGATAATGTTTTTGATTGCTATTATTTTTTCCCAGAAGAATCAAAAAAACGAAGATCTGCCAAAAATTATTATAGAAAAACCAATCTCTTCAATTGAAATTGTGAGAGGTGATAATTCAAAAATGAATATTATATTCACTTTTGATGGTGGTAGTACCAATGTCTCTGGTGAGAAGATTTTGGATGTATTGGCAAATCACGATATGAAAACTAGTTTCTTTTTGACGGGTGATTTTGTTGCAAAATATCCAGTACTAATAAAAAGAATGGCTCGTGAAGGTCACGAAATATATAATCACACCAAAAATCACCCACACTTAACTGCTATATCAGATATGGAAATAGTGTCCGAATTGGAAGAAATGGATTTGGAATTAACGCGATTGATTGGAAGTTCATCCAAACCATATTTTCGACCCCCATACGGTGATCGAGATCGAAGGGTCTTGAATATCGCATACGGGGCAGGATATCGATCGGTGTTATGGACGGTTGATGCCCTAGATTGGCAAGAAAGTGAGGGTAGAACTGAGGAGGAGGTGAGGAATATTATCCTCAATAGTTTGGCGCCAGGAAATATATATTTACTTCATTTGGGTGACAATATATCTGGCAATATCTTGGAGCGATTGATAACAGAAATTAATAACAGGGGTTACAATATAGTTTCTCTTAAACAAGGATTATAATATGAGCATAAAAAAAGCAAGAAAAGAATTATTAAAAGACTTTATTTTTGTTTTTATTGGCGTTATTTTGGCAATCGTCTTATCGAAGATTGGCGTGATCGACAATATAATAAATGTAATAGGAAATGAAATAACCACGAGTTTTATTGCTGGATTATTTTTTACTTCAGTTTTTACTATTGCTCCAGCGGCAATAGCGTTATCTGATATTTCAAATGTTTCAGTTATGACAATTTCATTTTGGGGGGCTTTGGGAGCTCTGTGTGGTGATCTTATTTTGTTTTATTTTATTAGAGATCGATTTGCGGACGATCTAATAGCTTCGGTTAAACCTTCTGCAATAAAGAACGTTCTAACATCTTTTCACCTTGGTTTTATGAAATGGTTATCGCCAATTTTGGGTGCACTTATTATCGCTTCTCCTTTGCCTGATGAGCTCGGTTTGACACTTCTTGGTATATCAAAAACCAAAATATCTATTTTGATACCAATCTCTTTTGTAATGAATTTTTCTGGAATTTATTTATTACTTTATATATTTACATAAACAATAATGGTATTTCTAATGGCAGATGTCAGACATCTGCCATTTGCTTGTTACTCTTGCTAATACTGAAGTTCTCAATTAAACTTGCATCATGAATACAAAAAGAATTATATTTTGGGGAGGTTTTGTCATTGTCCTTATTCTTATTATTTGGGGCCTTATTGCTTCTATGGGTCGTGATTCTGGCACATTAAATAGAGCTGGTACTCCAAGTCCTGTTACAGTATCCGATAAGGTTAGGGGTGACGAAAATGCTCCTATTACTATTATTGAGTACAGCGATTTCCAATGTCCAGCGTGTCAGATTTATCATTATGTTGTCGAAAAACTTATTGCTAGCTCGAGTGTACCTATCAGATTTGTTTACCGTCATTTTCCATTAGATCAACACAAAAATGCCATATCAGCATCTTTAGCTTCTGAAGCATCCAATGAACAGGGTAAGTTTTGGGAAATGTCTGCGCTTTTATTTGAAAATCAGACTGATTGGGCTGAGGAGTCAGATCCAAATCCAATATTTTTGAGTTATGCCAAACAATTGGCTCTTGATACAGAAAAGTTCAAAATTGATATGGCAAGTAGTAGTCTAAAAAAGAAGATTACCGACAGTGTCGATGAAGGATTCAAGATCGGTATCAATAGCACCCCAACATTCTTCATTAATGGTAAGGTGATAGACAATCCACAAGGTTATGAAGCATTTAAAACACTTATTGAAACAACCGCTCAACAATCTACCAAATAAAGTTGCTATACTGATTTTGGTGGTGGCACTTCTTGGTTTCGTTGATGCAACCTATCTTACTGTAGAACACTACAAGGGTACTATCCCGCCTTGTTCAGTTACGGGCGGTTGTGAAATTGTACTTACTAGTATTTATTCGGAAATAATGGGCATTCCAACTTCACTTTTGGGATCCGTTTATTATCTATTGATTATGATTGGTGCACTTGCATACTTGGAGAGTAGAAATCTTATTTTACTCAAATGGTCTTTGTTGTTCACTATTCCAGGTTTTTTGTTTTCACTTTGGTTTGTCTATATTCAAGTTTTTGAATTGTATTCGTACTGTATATATTGTTTGGGATCATTTTTAACCTCAACAATTTTGTTTGTAATAGCGATGGAAATTTTTGCTCGTTATCAAGATAAATATTATGAAACTCTCTAGCATACAAATAACAAAATCAAGTTCTGATTATGAACTTTTAGATTGTGGTGATGGCGAAAAACTTGAGCGCTTTGGTAAATACGTTTTGAGGAGGCCGGATCCACAGGCTTTGTGGCAAAAGAGGCTTAATGACGCTGATTGGAAAAAATCAGATGCTAGATTTACTAAAGATGATGATAATGGTAACGGAGACAACAAATCTGGTTGGATATTCAAAAAAGAAATTGAGAATAAATGGCCGATTGAGTTTGCTGGCCTCAAATTATTTATTAAACCAACTTCATTCAAACACGTTGGAATCTTTCCGGAACAATCACAAAATTGGATTTGGTTAGAAGATGAGGTCAAGAATGCTCTGACTCTAAAAGAGAATGAAACGGACGGAGTTGAGGTTCTGAATTTATTTGGCTATACCGGTGGAGCAAGTCTGGTTTGTGCCAAGGCCGGAGCAAAGGTTGTACACGTTGATGGTTCGAAATCTGCCTTATCTTGGGGAAAAGAAAATTCAGAAATATCTGATTTGGCACAAAAACCAATTCGTTGGATTCTTGATGATGCGCGAACTTTCGTTTCGAGAGAAATCAAAAGAGATAGAAAGTATGATGGTATTATTCTTGATCCACCAGCTTTCGGTCATGGTCCAGAAAATGAACTTTGGAAGATAGAGGAACATTTTACGGCTTTAGTATCCGATTGTTTCAAAATAATGAAACAGAAGCCAAGTTTCTTTTTGATTAATGGTTATTCTGCTGGCTATTCTGCTATCGCTTACGAAAATATTTTGCTCCAATTGATAGAAAAATTTGGAGGTAAAGTAGAGATAGGGGAGTTGGCTATCGAAGAGTCAAAAATAGAGGGTAAATTTAGAAGATTATTACCTGCCGGAATATTTGCTAGATGGTCAGTAAAGTAAAAAACACTCTACCGAGTGTTTTTTACTGCTTTTATCTGATTGAACGCAGGTTTATTTTTTGAGATTGCCTATATAGAAACCATCCAGAACATTGGCTGGCTTATCTTGTCCGGCATGAGCTTTTTCATAAGCTTTTGTGCCGTCTATGCCACAGATAGCAAAGATTGCCTTGTCGCCCCCAGGATGCTTTTCTGGCCAGGTGGTTAGATCATAAACCAGGCCATTTATGGTGGTCCAACAATCGCCAGCCTTGTTGTGTTTTCCTATTTCTGCCAAATCGTAAACTTTTGCAGTTGTAGATGATAAATTATCATTTGTTAACAATGCTTCTGCTCCGGCCTCTGTAGTTGAATTGCGTTCATCAATATTTTTTGAGCTCTTTGAATTTGTCCAATAGAGACCTCCGATAATAACAAGTAGTACGATAATTAATATAATTTTTTTCATCTGCAATATTATTATTAATAAATAATTTTGTTTAGACATTTTAGCACATTTCCATAAAGTTCATAATTTATGCTATGCTTTTTGCATGTTGGCAACAATATTAGATGGTCGCAAAATTAGAGATGAGAAAATTACCCAGTTGCGAGAAGCCTTTGCAACTTTAAAAACTGTGCCCGTACTCGCTATAGTACAAGTGGGTGACAGAGATGATACAAATGCTTATATCAAAGCCAAGCGAACTTTTGCAGAAAAAATTGGAGTTGATACAGTTCATATAAAATTGCCACTTAACATTTCAGAGCAAAATCTTATTGAAGAAATAAAGAAACTTAATAATGATCAGAATATTAGGGGGATAATAGTTCAGTTACCACTTCCAGATGAAATAAATAGAAATGCAGTTATCGATACTGTTGCATCAGAAAAAGACGTCGATGCGATCACGCCTAATAATGTAAAAAAATGGCTTGATGGTACAAAAGATGCTTTGTTGCCAGCTACCGCGCAAGGGGTAAAAACTTTGCTTGCAGAATATGGTATAGATTTACAAAGCAAGAAAGTTGCAGTTATTGGACGTTCGACTCTTGTTGGTAAGCCGATTGCTTCTATGTGTCTAAGTCAAAACGCAACCGTTACTATTTGTCATAGCAAAACTGTAGATCTAAAAGAAGTTACACTCAATTCAGATATTATTATTGTTGCTGTAGGCAAGATCAATTTGATTACAAAAGATCATGTCAAAACTGAGCAAGTGGTGATCGATGTTGGTATTAATACCTATGAAGGCAAAAAGCTCGATGATGAAATAGTTGAAAAAAAGATAGTCGGTGACGTAGATTTTCTTGAAGTGTCAAATATTGTAGGCGCCATAACTCCTGTTCCTGGTGGAGTTGGACCTCTCACAGTTCTTTCTGTTTTTCAAAATTTGTTGGTGTTGTGTAGGTCATAATTAGAATTAGCTGTACAAAGAACATGGGTATTCGAAGAGGCTCCGCAGAGATTTTGAGCACAAAATCTCGAGGATTAAGCCAAAATGTTGCAACATTTTGGCGGCCTCGAAGAATGGGTGTGCGAAGAGATTTTTGTTATAAAAACAACTATTCAGTAGGTTCTACTTTATTCTAACGATATCTGCTCCAATTGCTCTCAATCTATTTTCCAAACTTTCATAGCCACGATCAATAAGGTGAATATTGGAAATAGTGAATTTGCCTTTTGCAATAAGACAAGCAAGAACTATAGCAAAACCTGCGCGAATATCATGAGCAGTAAGCTCAACTTGTCCAAGATCAGAAAGTGGCGTAGGTCCATTGATCAAAGCTTTGTTACCATCAATAATATTGATGCGAGCACCCATTTGTACTAGATCGTGAGCATATTTGAAACGACCTTCGAATATTGTCTCTGTAACCGCACTCTCACCTTCACATTGAGTAAGATATGTCACGAGCGGTGATTGAAGATCAGTAGCAAAACCGGGATACTCTTTTGTAGTCACATTGAAAGCTTTGTAAGAATTGTTTTCAGTATTTGGCGTGTTGGTAATTTTTATCGTCTTATCATCGACAATATCGATACTTACTCCCGAATCTTTCAATAAATCAATAACCAAAGATAGATGTGCCGGATTGCAATTGTCTATATATAACTCTTCCGCTGTTAGCGCTCCCAAAAAGAGGAAGCTACCGGCCTCTATCCTATCCGGTATCGCTCGATATGAATTTTGAGGTTTGAGAAGCTGACCTCCTGTGCCGACTATGGTAATAGTCTCAGTGCCAACGCCTTCGATCTGTGCTCCGCAGGAATTTAGCCATGAAGCGACATTGACTATCTCTGGTTCCTTGGCACAATTTTTCAATACAGTTTTACCAGAAATGAGGACTGAAGCCATCATAAGTGTCTCAGTGCCACCAACGGTTATTTTTTCAAAATTTATAACAGTTTCTTTGAGTTTCGGACATTCTATATAATAGATCTCATCTTGCAGTCGTACTGTCGCCCCCATTTTCTTGTAACCTTCTATGAATAGATCAATCGGCCTTGCTCCAATTACACAACCTCCAGGGGCTGGAAATGAAACCTTGCCAAATCTAGCCAACATCGGACCAGTAAGAACAACCGAAGCTCGCATTGATTTTGCTTTTTCTGAATTGATATCAGTTTTATTTATTGTACTTGCATCAATATATAAAGTCTTTGAACTTGGATCATTATCCTTCCACTGTATCCTTGCTCCAAGATCTGCGAGAATGTCATTTAGAGTATGAACATCTTCGGTATTGGGGATGTTATTTAGCTCTACTTTTCCTTCAAATAAAATTGCCCCCGCCATTGCTTTTAGGGCAGAATTCTTGGCACCATTTATGGAAACTCTTCCCTTGAGAGTTCTTCTGCCACTTAGACCTTGAATTATAAATTTCTCTTTTTTGTTCATTACAAGCAACATTGTAATTGTTTTTGGTGGTTTTAACAAACTTACACTTAATAGAAAAATGGTGTATAAATAGCACATGAACATCATTACCGTAATTCCCCTCTCACGTTCAAAAGTGGCTGAAGAATTGATGTATTTTACTAGTTCTCAGATCCAGGTCGGAGATGTCGTCACTGTGCCCCTCCGCAAAAAGAATATCTCGGCGATTGTTACCAAAATTGAAGCGGTAGAAGATCTGAAGAGTGACATAAAGAGAGCTTCTTTTGAAATAAAGAAGGTAGACAAGGTCAAATCAACTAGATTTTTTCCTTCTTCATTTATCGAATCATGCAGAACAATTGCCAACTATTATGCCACTAATACAGGATCGGTTATCGATGCTATTGTTTCAAATCAAATTTTGGAAAATATTGGAAAAATTAAAAGCCCACTTGCAGACACTGACAAAGAAGGCAAGACAACAAATTCAGACAGCCTAAACAGCCGACAATCAAGTAGAATTTTTGCAGTTCAAGGTGATGATGGCGATCGGATTAGCAGTTGGCGAAGTCTAATCCGCCAGGAATTTGCTAACAAAAAATCGATAGCTATTTATGTTCCAACAATCGAAGATTGCAATCAGCTTTTTGCTTCACTTGAAAAAGGTATAGAAGGATACATTTTTGTACTCAATAGCTCTCTAACTCCAAAAAAAATACTGAGTATATGGAAAAAGATTGCCGAGACGGATCATTCAATCGTCATTATTGCTACTGGTTCTTTTTCTGTATTACCTAGAACCGATATCCGAACAACAATTATTGAAAAAGAAAACAGTCGAGGTTGGATCCAACAAAAAACACCTTATCTCGATATACGCCATACCCTGATCGAAAACGCTCGATCAAACAATCAATATATATATCTAGCAGATAGCCTACTCCGAATCGAAACATTGGAAAAAGTTGAAAATGAAACATATGAGCAAGGATCTCCTTTTAAGTGGCGTTCAGTTTCTCTTGCCGAAGATCTTCTCGTTGACATGAAAACAGTAACAAAAGAAGCAATCAAAAATAGCGATATACAAAATCCTGAAACCAATACAAAAGATCAAACAGAAACAAAGTCAGGCCAAAAATTTGGAATACTGGATCCAAGTCAAAGTCGTTTTCGTATTTTATCGAATGAACTCAAAGCTTTGATTGCCAGAAATCATGTTGAAAATACTCATCTCTTTATTTTTGCTCTACGTCGTGGTCATTCACCTATTACCGCCTGCGACGACTGTGGTAATATTGTGACCTGTAGGAACTGCAGCAGAACTGTGGTTCTTCATACAAGCCCAGAAAGTGGCAAGAATTATTTTATGTGTCATATCTGTGGAGAAAGACGAAGTGCTGATGAAAATTGCACAGCCTGCAATAGTTGGAGGCTCACTCCGCTTGGAATCGGAATAGACAAAGTAAGTGATGAAATTACAAGCAACTTTCCTGATATTGAAATATTTAAAATAGATGCTGATTCTACCAAGACCAACAAAGAGATTGACGATAGACTCGAAAGATTCAAAAATCGTCCAGGCAGTATCTTACTTGGAACCGAGCTTGCACTCCAATATCTAAATGAAAAAATTGATCATATTGCAATCGCATCTTTAGATTCGCTATTTAGTTTGCCAGATTTCCGAATACAAGAAAAAATTATGTATAACTTAGTTAGACTACGTGCCCAAGCCACCAGATCAATTTTAGTGCAAACAAGAAAAATTGATCAAAAAGTTTTTGAGTTTGGGCTTAAGGGTAATCTTAGTGATTTTTACAGAGCAACAATTGATGAACGCAAACAATATGATTATCCACCTTTTTCAATTTTGATAAAAATAACTATCGAAGGCAATAAAGATGAAATAGCAAAAACGATGGCTGACGTTGCTAAATTCCTAGAACCGCATGAACTAGACATTTTCCCCGCTTTTACCTCGACCGTTCGTGGTAAATCAGTTATTCATGGTCTTATCAAAATTGCCAGCCACGCATGGCCGGATGCCGAACTCACCAACAAGCTCCGTTCTCTGCCTCCAAATGTTATGGTCAAAATCAATCCAGAGAGTTTGCTTTAGTACAGATGGATGCATATGTCAGACATATGCAAAATGTAATATGTATCTACTCTAAAACCATTTTTAGATCTTGTTCGTATTAATTTATATAACAAAAACCGCACCTTTCACATTTGTTACTAGGTGCGGTTGTAAAGGGTCGTTAGACGACCCCTAAATCCACTCAGTTCTGGGTATATTGTGCTTGATCCGGTACATCAGCAGCACAATTGCAATATATCCTCCAGTCAAAAACATGTAGACTGGCAGTATCAGGTTAGCAACGGACAGATCCGGCGAAGCGAAAACACCAAGCCCATAGGCTAAAGCAAACATTCCCCAGGCAAATGGTCGATCGTCTTGAGGTCGCTTCGTATTTTGTACAAGTGTAGGTATTGCAGCGACCGAATCTGCCACCAGACTGATGTACAAAGCATAAGTCACCAGTTTCTTTTCTCCGCTTGCGTAGAAATAGAGTACAAGGGCAATAGCACAGACAATAACACATCCCCATTCAACCCTTGTCAGCCGAGTCAAAGTACCACGCTTCACTATGGACAAAATCGTAACCAATAAAGGATTTACGAAACCGAAGAATGCAGGATAGATATTTGACTCTGCTCCAGAACCCTTGTAGGTAATCAGCAGGGTAAATCCGACAAATGTCCATAAGGACCAACCGATAATATTCGGTCTGATCTTCCCTTGTATGATTCGAACAACATAGGGGATAACACTGGCAAAAACCAGCACCCCCGACACGATACCAATAAACTCTTTCAAAGTTCTTCCTTCCGTTAGAAGTTCTAGATTATTAAAACATAAAACTTTAATTTTTGCAATTATTATTTGAGTCTGAAGATCTCGTTATATTTAATTTTCAAATCATATGTGACATATGCAAAATGTAATATGTATCTACTCTAAAACCATTTTTAGATCTTGTTC
>CAZVXQ010000017.1:0-10437 GCA_964630815.1 uncultured Candidatus Saccharibacteria bacterium
GTCCTGATACATACAGACCAAGAAGTTCCTTTTCCCAAGCAAGTTTCTCTTTCATATCTACTTTTTCGGTTTCTATCAATTTTAGACTTGGGACATTGGCATCATGACTAAGTCCACCAAAGAGAGAACTTTGATCAGAGTTATGCTTTTGACCTTCTTTGTTATATTCAAGCATGAGATCAATGTTGCCAAGTAGTATTCCACGATCGATTCCAAAACAATCTAAAGCACCAGCTTTTATTAGTGACTCTAATGATTTTTTATTTAAGTTGCGGTCCTTCACTCTATCTAGAAAATCTGTTATTGATTTGTATTTTCCATTTTTCTTTCTTTCGTCAATGATTGCTGTTGATATTCCCTGACCGAAGTTCTTGATTGTTACTAGTCCGAATCGGATGCGGTAGGTGTAGTTGGCATTTTGTGTATTGGAAGGTGTGGCCGGAACATTCTGTTCAGTCGCTACCGGTGTTGGAGAATGTTTATGTGAATTATCGGTGTTGGAAGGTACTGAAGGAATATGCTGTTCAGGCGCGACTCTCGGAGGCCACGTAGGTGGCCGAGAGTGAGGTGCGGAGCCAGCAGGCTCCGACACCGGTCGCGACGGAATAGCATATTCCGAAAGTACCTGACTTTCACCCACATTTTTCGACTCCTTCACAACCGTAAACTGACTGAAACTTTCGTTAATATCAGGTGGCAAGACAGGAATGCCCAATCTTTTACATTCCGCTATGGTCTCTGCAACTTTCTCTGTCTCACCCTGTTCTGATGTCAGAACAGCCGATAGATAAATTTCTGGAAAATGAGCTTTGAGATAGGCGGTAAGATAAGCTACGCGACCATAAGACACGGAGTGTGCTTTGTTGAAACCGTAAGCAGCAAAAGGTTCAATCCATTTCCAAATTTCTTTGGCTTTTTTTTCCGACCATTTACTATGTTTGATACAGCCAGCAATGAAATTTTCTTTTTGCTTAGCCATTTCTTCTGGAATTTTCTTACCAACAGCTTTACGGAATTTATCCACTTCAATCCAACTATAGCCGGCAAGGTCGTGGGCCATGATGAGAAGATCGTCTTGGTAGACAAGAACGCCATAAGTCTTCTTTAGGATTTTTTCTAGGGATGGGTCGAGGTATTTGACTAGGCTTGGATCATGTTTACGAGCAATGTAATCAGGGATGAATTGGATAGGTCCTGGGCGATACAAGGCAACCATAGCGTTGATGTCGTGAATTGTTGATGGTCTAAGTTCTTTCAAAAATCTTGTCATACCGTCGCCGTTCAATTGGAATAGATCGGCTGTCTCACCACGTGCTAGCATTTCAAAAGTTTTCTTATCGTCAACTGGTATCGTGTCTACTTTTATTTCAACGTTATCTATCTTTTTTACTCTATTGATCGCATCTGCAATGATAGTAAGGTTTTTTAGCCCAAGGAAGTCGAACTTGAGCAATCCCGCTTCTTCGATCGAATACATGTCAAACTGTGTAATGATTTTACCTTCTCCTTTTGGATCGTATTGGAGCGGGGTAAAATCGGTGAGCTCTGTAGGGGCGACGACTACTCCGGCTGCGTGGACACCGATATGGCGAGCACAACCTTCGATCTTTTTTGCCATGTCGATAATCTTTTTTGTGTCTTCGTCGTTGTTGTAGAGTTCTTGGAGTTCTGGAACTTGTTCGAGTGCATGATCTATTGTCATTGGGAAACCTTGAGAACCCATTGGGATGAGTTTGGAAATCTTGTCACCGATGTCATAGCTATATCCCATAGCTCTTGCCACATCGCGGACAGAACCTCTAGCCATCATAGTTCCGAATGTTCCTATCTGCGCGACCTTGTGAGCGCCATATTTGCGACGAACATAGTCTATAACCTCGTCTCGTCTATCGTCGGCATAGTCCATATCAATATCAGGAGCTGACGGTCTATCTGGATTTAGAAATCTTTCAAATGGAATTTCGTATTCGATAGGGTTGATGTTTGTAATACCGGACAGAAATGTTACAAGAGAACCAGAAACCGATCCTCGAATGTTAGACAGAATGCCATTTTCGCGCGCAAAACGAAGCATGTCGGCCACAACAAGGAAATACGGTGAATAACCTTTATCTTTAATTATTTTTAGTTCATATTCTGCGCGTTTGGTCAACTCTTCTGTCTGAATTACATTTCTCTTTGCAAAACCTTCGAAGACAAGGTGGCGTAATTCATCATCAGGTGTACGACCGCTTTCTACTGTAAACGCAGGGAAGACCCAGTTACCAAGTTTTATTTCTAAATTACATTGATCAGCTATCTTGGCAGTATTGTCGATTGCTTCGGGAATATCTTTGAATAGTTCGACGGCTCGCTCTCCCGAAATGAATGAAAAATCATCCTCATCGCTATCAGAAATCTTTTCTGATGAATCGCTGTGTGAGTTGACTCGAACCAAAGTTTCGCGAGCAAAACGATCTTCTTGGTGCAAATAGTAAACATCATGAGCAGCCATTACGGGAATATTTTCTGATTTAGCAAATTCGATGAGAGTTTTCATATTGTCCTCGTGGCCGTCGATCTCCGGGTGACGTGTGATTTCTATATAGAGGCGGTTTGAGTCTGGGTTGTCTTTTGGTCCAAAGATTTTTTTATAAAATTGAGCTACTTCTTTTGCTTTGTCGTGATTGCGACTCTTGAGTGATAGGGCTATTTCTCCAGAAAAAGATGGGGAAATAGCAATAAGTCCCTCATTGTATTTTTCTATCAGTTCTTTGTCTATACGTGGCTTGTAATAAAAACCTTCAAGGTTGGAATCAGTAACTAGTTTGATCAAGTTTTTGTATCCAGTTTCATTCATGGCAAGTAGAACTAGGCGACTCCTTCTATTGTCTATACCGGCTTGCATATCTTTACGTGAACGCGTGGCAACATAGAAATCTACGCCAATGATTGGTTTGATCTCATTCTTTTTACAGGCTTTGTAAAATTCAATAGCGGCATAGAGATTGCCATTGTCAGTAAGTGCAAGCGAAGTCATGCCATATTTCTTGGCTTCTTTTACCAAATCATCGATCTTGGGCAAAGCAGTCAAAAGTGAGTAGTGCGAGTGAGTATGAAGATGAGTAAAATTGCTCATATTTGAAGTATATCAAAGAGGAAACTTAGTTGTATATTGTTTTATATTTAAATGAGTGTCATATTTGTTGCAGATGTCAGACATATGCATCTGTCGCATATGTCTGACATCTGCAATTGCAAATGAAATATCAAATCGGAATAGATGAAGTTGGACGCGGACCGATCGCCGGACCGGTTGCGGTTGGTGCTTTTGTATTTTTGGACCCAAAGGCAAAGAAGATTTTTCGTGGGGTCAAAGAGTCCAAGCAATTAACTGAAAAAAATCGTGAAAAATGGTTTGCAATAATAAACAGTACCAAACGTATCGGTCTCATTGATTTCTGTGTTACTTTCCAAAGCGAAAGAATTATTGACAATCGAGGGCTTCCGTATGCAATCAAAAACGCTTTGAGCAAATCTCTTCAAGCACTAAAAATAGATCCGAAATTAGCCACTGTACTTCTCGATGGTGGTCTCAAAGCTCCACTAGATTACAAAGATCAAAAAACAATAATAAAAGGTGATGAAAAAGAGATGGTTATTGCTCTCGCCTCTATAACTGCAAAAGTTTTACGAGATAGAAAGATGGTAAAACTTGGTAAAAAATATCCAGAATATGGTTTTGAAATCCACAAAGGTTATGGAACGAAGAAGCATTATGAAGCGATCAAGCAATATGGATTGCTTAAGGAGCATCGCAGGAGTTTTTTAATAAACTTCGGTAAAAAAAGTATTTCACTATAATAAAATTATATTGCATAGATTGATTAAATATTAATTGGTGAGAAAATACTACAATGTTGAAGAATTTTGATGAGTGGAATCAAAACAAGAAAATGGTCCAACAGAAAGTTGGTAAATTTTACCACGCTAGAGATATTTGGTGGTGTTCATTGGGTGTTAATGTTGGTTATGAGCATGATGGCGAGGGGTTGCAATTTGAACGTCCGATTTTAATTCTTAGGGGTTTGGGAAAGGGTACTTGTTTGGCAGTACCTTTGACGACATCAGATAGTAAACATCCAATGAGAATTCCTTTGGGGAATATTGATGGAAAACCCGCTTCGGCTGTAATTTCTCAAATCAGAGTGATTGATACTAGGAGATTGATCAACAAGATTTGTTATTTGGATGAAGTTGTATATGAGACTACTAGAAAAGCCGTCAGAAATATGATTTGACGGCTTTTCACTTTTCTCCCCATTTAAGGGGATAGCCTAAGGCACTTGTTTAAAAAGTATATCAAATGTAATATCAATGTCAATTTCATGAAAAAACAACTTCAAGCGATGATTAGTGGTCGAGTACAAATGGTAATGTATCGAGATTTTGCACAAAGAAAAGCTCGTAAACTGGGTCTCGTTGGTACAGTTCAAAATCAAAAGGACGGATCAGTAAATGTTATTGCAGAGGGTGAAGAAAGTGTATTGAATGAATATCTGAAATATCTCAATCGAGGCTCAATTTTGTCAAAAGTTAAAAATATAAGGATTTCTTGGTCTGAACCGACTGGTAGATTTTCTGATTTTACAATATTATATTAATTTATGAATCTAGAACAACATAATATTAAATGTCTCGGAATAATTATGGATGGTAATCGTCGTTGGGCAAGACAAAACGGAAAAAATAGTATTGATGGTCATAAAGAAGGCTACAAAAAATTGAAACAAGCTCTCGGTTGGATAAAAGAATCGAGGATTAATGAAGCCGTAGTTTATGCTTTTTCAACAGAAAATTGGAAGAGAACAGAAGAAGAGGTTGGAGCATTGATGAATCTACTTACATTTGCATTGTCAAATGAAATTGATTCTCTTCTAAAAGAGGGGGTTAAACTAAAGTTTGTTGGCGACCTGTCTTTGTTTCCAGATAATTTTCAAAAATTACTTAAAAATGCTACGGAGGTTACAAAAAATAACGGTCCTCTAACGCTAACAGTTGCTCTTTCATATGGTGGTCGAGCGGAGATTTTGGATGCTGTAAAGAGAGTTGCAAAATTACCAATAGAGGAAATAGCAAAGATTACAGAAGATTCCTTTGAAAAATATTTTTGGACATGCGGAATGTCCGACCCTGATCTCATTATTCGAACGGGCGGTGAGTGTCGTATGTCGAATTTTTTGCCATATCAGAGTGTTTATAGCGAGTTGTTTTTTACAAAGACCTTGTGGCCAGATTTTGACCGCAAAGAATTTGACCAAATTCTCAAAGATTTTGGTGAGAGGAAGAGAAATATGGGTAAATAATTATTTTGTTATTTGAATGGTTATTTCGTTTGAACTACGAGATACGAGTTTTCCTAGAGGAGAGTTTGAATATGATGAAATGTTACCATCAAAGATTGCTAAATGCATCTTGTATGTACCTGGTTCAATGGTGACTATCGATCCACCTCTCATGGTAGTTTTTGGAATAATAAAAGAGTATTTACCGGTTGATGAGCTATTTGTTTCTGCAATTATATCGTTACCCAAATAAACAGCGTATTTGGATTTTGGAGAGACGGTGCCTATCAGATCCCATTTTACTGCTTGTGTACTGCCAATCTTCCACGATGTGTTGTTATCTGGACTTGTGATTTTGAACGATGTTATAGAAGGAGAATTAAGTGGTTGGTCACCATCTTTTGTTACTTGGCCATACTGAACTGCTGATGATTGGCTTGGTGAATATTGATCACCTTTTGTGGTGTTGTTTGAATTTATTTGATTTTGGGTATTTTCGGTAATTGTACCACTGCTATTTGTTGGGTTATTTTCTTGTACAGGATATGCAGTGCCTGGTTTGTTTATCGCTCGACGATCAACGTAAATTACAACTGCTATTATTATAATAATTAAACCCACTACGTATAATAAAGTTTGTTTTTTCATATTTATGAATGATACACCCAGATACTAATAAATGAAAGTAATTAACTTATAATTTTGAATATATAAATTCTATTAAAATAAAACTACAGACACATGGTTTCCGTGTCTACTAAATGGGGTCCATATCATGTGTGCCCGGGGTGGGAATCGAACCCACATGACCTTGCGATCGGCAAATTTTAAGTCTGCTGCGGCTACCAGTTACGCCACCCGGGCATTTGAGATTTCAAATCTGAAATCTCAAATCTTAAATCTAAGTAAATAATATTTTAAATTTAAGATTTGAAATTTAAGATTATTTGAGGCCACGGCGAGAATCGAACTCGCGTATAGCTCTTTTGCAGAGAGCCGAATTACCACTTTTCTACGTGGCCAGATTATGAATATACTGGACTTACTCTCTAAATATTCGCCTTTTTTTGGCTTTTTGTAAAGGGTGATATGAACTCAAGTATCGGATGATCTTGAGTATTGTTTATTGAATTGTTTGACCTATCTCTTCTATCCTCTGACGATTTTTTTCTCCTACATCAATCCTTACTTCGAAATAAGGAATACGTGCAATTCTAGAATTATTTTTTACATATTCACGAAAATCAGTAAGTTGGCGATTGGCAAATTCTATAGCTTTTGTTTCCATCTCTTCTGGTAAAACCGTTATCAAGATTTCTGCTTTACCTCCACGACTCAAGAGTTCTACATCAGTAACTGTAATTAATGATTGACGATTTGATGTTTTGGAAAAGAAATTGGCTGCCAATTCGCGTAATATTTCTTTTAGTTTTTGATCTTTTTGATTCATTGTCAGTGTTATTATGCAGATTTCTTTTCAACTACTTTGACTGCTTCAATACGATCGCCTGTTGCGATCTCTATTTTTGCTTCTATCATGGTACCAAATTCGAAACCCTCTGCTACTTCTTGGACACGAATTTTCTTGGACTGTAATTCGCGGATTTTGCCACGACCGATCTCTGTTCCTCTCCTGATGATCCTTACATCATTACCACTATTGAGTGTACCAGTCTCAACTTTGCCACCAACGACTTGTTTTTCTTTTTCTTTCGAGAAAATAGCTAGGATTTTTGCGCTACCGCTGACTTCTTCTATATATTCTTTTGGAATTTTTGCAATCAATGATTGATCAATAAAGTTTGATAATTCATATATAATTGAAAAGCTCTTTACTGAAATAGGTGTCGTTAATCGTTCTATTAGATTTTGGGTCTTCTTGTCTGGTACGGAATTGAAACCAACAATTATTGTGTTTATATCACCAATAGCCATCTTTACATCATTTTCATTGATGTCACCGATGCCTTCACTAATTATTTTCAATTTTACTTTGTCGTGGTGAATTTTGGCCAATTCGTGTTTGACTCCTTCGAGACTTCCGATAACGTCAGCTTTAATAATAATAGGTAAGACAACGATATTTGCATCATCGGAATTATTTGTTTGGTTGTTTTTTGGAGAAATTGATGGTGTGTGTTTCTTTTGCTCTTCTTTGTATGATTCGATCATTTGCTCGGCGATCTTTTTTGTACTTACGGTTGTCCAGGTGGCACCACAAGGAGGGATGCTTGTCCAGCCCAAGATTTTGACGGGCATTGATGCGCTACCAGTGTCAATTTTTTCACCCTTGAAATTTTCGATAAATCGGACAGGTGAATAACAATCTTCTGAGACTACAAAACTACCAGATCGAAGTGTGCCATTTTTGATGAGTAGGGTTGCTGATACACCTTTTCTTGTATCAAGAGTGGATTCGATAATGACGCCTTCTGCATTTGCATTTGGATCTGTTTTGAAACCAGTCATTTCTGACATAAGGACAATCATTTCCAATAATTCAGGAATACCTTCACCGGTTATTGCCGAAATTGGAAGACATGGAACATCACCGCCCCAGCCCTCGACGTAGATTTCGTTTTCGCCGAGACTCTGTTTTGCTTTTTCTATATTTGCATTTGGCTTGTCTATTTTTGTAATTGCCACAATGAAAGGTATTTTTGCATCTTTGATATTTTTGTAAGCCTCTATGGTCTGTGGTTTGACTCCGTCTTCGGCAGATACTATAAGGATAGCGATATCTGCGGATTGAGCACCGCGTTCGCGGATATTACAGAATGCTGCGTGACCAGGGGTGTCCAAAAAGGTGATTGTATGTTTCTTGCCATCTGCGGTGACACAGCTTGCCTCGTATGCACCGACGTGTTGGGTTATACCTCCGGCTTCTCCAGCAACAACTTTTGTTTTGCGGATATAGTCAAGGAGAGTTGATTTGCCATGATCAATATGACCCATAATGACAACTACAGGTGGTCGACTGATTAGGTTTTTGGCTAGGTTGTTGGTCATATTATTGGTAATTTAGTGTAGCAGAAAGAAGACTTATTGACAATCTAAAAGCAGGGTTGTGATATTTTGAGTTAAAAAGTTATTTTAACTTTTCTCTGGCTTCATTTAATGCCTGCTTTTCTTCTTCTGACATACCGTATTCAGAATTGAACTTTTTTATTGCTTTTGCAAATACACTTACTCGATCCCTTGTGTAAATACTAGAGATTACCGCACCATCTCCATTTTCATTTAGAAAAGCGGTAGCGAAACTTTGATTGCCACCTTCACCAGTGCCTTGGAATGGATTGAATCGAATGGTGTGAACTGCTTGGACACTATTCTTGAGACGGATTTCGACAGCTTGCAAATGATTGGTTGCGCTTGATTGGAATTCTTGAAGTTTTTTGATATCGCTAGAAAGGTTTTGTATAGAATGGGCAATATTGTGGGAGTCTATGCCAACCAAGAACTTTTTTAGTCTAAAATGCATCTGCACGATGATTATTAGGAGAATGAGAGTAAGTCCGCCTATGCAGGAAATAATAATGAGAAGGGTATTTTGATCAAAAGTCATATTTTTATTATACAGACAATTTTTGGAGGAGCAAATATTTGATTAATGAACATTACAATTTTTGCAAGAACATTATTTTCTGAGAGGCTCCGCAGGACTTTCCAGCAGGAAAGTCCGAGGATTAAGCCAAAATGTTGCAACATTTTGGCGGCCTCGAAGAAAATAATGTTCTTGCAAAAATTTGATGGTTTTTATTGAAATGTATGAACTCGACAAAAAGAATAATTGTGGTAACATCATTATAGATCAGTAACCAATGGCAAAAAAGGGAAACGGGAGCTTCGACAAATGTCTCCTCAACCCCATGGCCCCACCATGCTGAAAAGTATGTCATTGGTATGTTGTGTAAACGTGCCTCCCGTGATGTCGCCATAATATGGCAACACAACAAAATGACTCCCCCAGTCATACTGATTAAGGCGCACATACTTTCCCTCACTACACTCTGAACATGCTGTATGTGTGACGGACGGTCTGGGCGCCTCTTCTTTTACTCAATTTCGTACTTATTTTTTACAATATTACTTTATGTTCCAAAGTAAATTATTTTCAAAAAGAATATATCTCGATTATGCATCTTTGACGCCAGTCGATAAGAGGGTGATCAGAGTCATGAATGAATACTCAAGGCCTATTTATGCCAACCCATCTTCTTTGTACAAAGAAGGGGTTAGGGCAAAAGAAGCCCTAAAAAAAGCTCGCGAAAAAGTGGCGGGATTTTTGCATTCACATCCAACTGAGATTTATTTTACAAGTGGAGGAACTGAGTCAAACAATTTGGCTATATTGGGAACAGTTGAGAGTTTACATCGAGCAGGAATTGATTATGACAAAATGCATATTCTCATCAGTGTGATTGAACATTCTTCTATTAGAGAGTGTGCAAATCAGCTCCAAGAAAGAGGTGTTGAAGTTGAGCTGTTGCGTGTTGATAAAAATGGTTTGGTTAGTATTGATGAATTAAAGAGTAAAATAAAGAACAATACAGTAGTCGTTTCAATAATGACTGTCAATAATGAAATTGGCACAATTCAGCCAATAAAAGAGATAGCAAAAACCATCAGGCATTTCCGAATATCGAACAAAGAAAACTCATTGTATAATTTTCAAGATTTTGCATACCCAGTTTTTCATACTGATGCTTCACAAGGTTTCCTTTGCGAAGACATAAATGTTGAGAAGCTTGGAGTTGATTTGCTCACTTTGGATAGCTCAAAAATTTATGGCCCAAGAAGTACTGGTTTGCTTTATGTGAGGAAGAGCGCGCCTATTTATCCCATCATATATGGTGGTGGTCAGGAGTCTGGTATGCGATCTGGTACAGAAAATTTGCCAGCTATTTCTGGTTTTGCTACCGCTATAGAAATTGCTTACAAAGAGAGAAGTATAGAGTACGAAAGATTAATGAATTTGAAAGAATATTTTATAAATGAAATTAAATTAATTCGAAGCGATATATCTATAAATGCAGGATCTGATAGAACTCACAATGCACCACATATTTTGAACCTTCATATTCCAAAAATAGACAATGAATTTTTTGTTTTA
>CAZVXQ010000017.1:10447-10992 GCA_964630815.1 uncultured Candidatus Saccharibacteria bacterium
TGCAAATGGCATTTGCATTTCGACTAAGAGTTCATGTCTCGGTGATGAAGAAGAGTCTTATGTCCTAAATGCTATTGGAGCAAATAGTAAAGAATCGGTTAGGATTTCATTTGGCAGATTTACTACTATTGGAGAGGTTAAACAAGCTTTGAAGACTATTTCAAAAATTTTGAAAAAATAAATTGCACGATTGGATAACTCGTCTAATTTGCCTAACCGCCAATTATTTACCCCAATTGAGGTAAGTGACTGTAAGTTGTAAGATTGTCGCAAAAGAAACCCAGAGAAGGTAAGGTGTCTGGATGTATGAAATCCATTTTGCGTATGGATAAATAACAATTATTGCCCAGATCAGGGTTGAGAGAATAAGTAAAATATCGATCGAAGCAAGAAGATTATTTTGGAGGCCAAACTGAATAGGGGAAAAGAGAAAATTGAAAATTATGTTAAGTAAAAAGGGTAAAGCGACAATAAAAGGTATTTGTTTTTGAACAAACATCAAAAATACTTTTCCAAAAGATATTGCTATCAATATATATAGAACA
>CAZVXQ010000018.1:0-10898 GCA_964630815.1 uncultured Candidatus Saccharibacteria bacterium
AAAGGGCGGTGCAATTAGCCTGCAAACTTCGGTGCATTTAGAATGAGAATTCAGTCAATTAGACTTGACAATTAGCCCTAAATCTGCTATTATATATAAAGTATATTGCTCTTTGAAACCGGATACAACTTTCGGTTAGATGAGCAGAAATGGAGGAAATGTGAGTATTTTCGTTGTCAGTTTGATGATTCTGTGGTTTCTGGCAGCCTTGAGCCTTGCAGTTCAGGTGAAACGAATTTGGAGGCTTAACTTCGGTGTGGTTGGGGCGATGACTATCGCCCAGGTATACCACGCTTCGCGACGAGGGTTAATCGTCGTGTTCGTGTCCTTGACCACACTCTCCTGGCCTCTCTGGCTGGAAGTCAACTTGCACGAACGCGCCGTCTTTCGAGATGGCAAGCTGGTCAGGGTCATAGAGTCACGAACCGTGATGTTCCAACAGACGTGGTACAAGACAACCGCAGAGGCGGATGTGGTTTTACTCTCTCGCGGTGTCATTGGTGCTGGAACGGTAGTCGAAATGCCGTGTCCTGGCAACGACGCGACTAACGGCGTTCTCATCATCAAGATTGACGGCAGAAATCATCGTGATGACATCGCGAAAAGGTTGGAATATTGCCTTAAAAGCGGTGTCAGCGAGGGGTATTCCCCTTCAATCGTCAAGCGAGTCGTCAGTGAGTCCTCCCAATGGGACTCGTTGTGTCGGATGGCGAAAAAACTGCCGATTGAGGAGAAAGGTGACGGCACCACTCGCCTCAAGGCAAAGCGGGAAGTCCTCGAGATCGCGGAGAAGATCTCCGTGGATCTCTGGTCTCGCTTTGGGATCAGGATCATCGACGTCGACTATCGATGACTCGAGTACTACGATCAATCGGTTTGGGCCACCAAAAGAGCCCGCATCCCCGTTCGTATGTTGTAGAACGGGGACTCAATAAGATTTGCGAATCTCGTATATCTTTAGAGTAAAAATAGCAACATAATACAGAGTATTGCGTAAAATATAAAAACCTGTATACTATGCTTTACTATGGAATTTGCAGTAATAGAAACAGGTGGCAAGCAATACACGGTCTCAAAGGGCGATGTTATTTCTATTGAAAAGCTTTCTGATACTCACAAAGAGGGTGATAAGGTTGTTTTCGACAAAGTAGTACTCGTAGATGATGGTAAGAACACTAGTATTGGTACTCCCTATATCAAGAACGCTTCAGTCAAAGCTACAATCACAAAGATTGGTCGTCTACCAAAAGTTACTGTAGTTCACTACAAACAAAAGAGTCGCTATTTCAAGAAAAATGGCCACAAGCAACCTTTTGTTGAGGTGAAGATCGATTCTCTAAACTAATCTATCGAGGTGCAAGTTCGTTATTGAGCTCAAAAGATCTAATTTCTATTTTTGAGGGCAAATTTTATTGTCTCACTATCGGCATATTCGAGTTCTGCACCCGTTGAGAGACCTCTACCTAGTACGGTAATTTTTGTTTGATTGCTATCTACAATTTTATCGAGAGCACTTCTGACTATTTCGGCTGTGTTCTCACCATCTGGAGTTGTATTTAGAGAGAGGATTATCTCCTTCAAATTCGTGAGACTTTTTATATGATGAAGTAGTATTTCGAGACGTATACGTTTCTCTGGTTCCTTGTCTAGGATCGGTATTGTTCCTCCCAAAATAAAATACCGTCCATTGTAAGCTCGACTTTTCTCTATGGTCTCAAAATCCGAATCTCGTGCCACAATAAGAATAGTAGTTAAATCGCGATTCTTATCGCTACAAATACCGCAGAGATTCTTATTTTGATTTTGAGATGTGAATAATCTGTGACAGTAACTACATTCAGATGTTTGTCTGCGTACCTCGGTCAAAAGGTTCACAAATTCATTTATTGAAGAATTAGGTCTACTCAAAATATGATAGACAAAACGACGAGCCTGTCTTGGTCCTATTCCAGGAAATTTTGCAAATATTTCTTCCAATTTTCTGATATTTTCCATAGGTATACTAATTTTGCAGAAGTGTCAGCTCTGTAATTAACTTTCAAAACCACCAAAGTCTGCCTTATCAATAGACATAAATGTCGTTTTCTTGCTATCAAAGTATAGTTTGACTACACCAGTTGGACCATTTCTGTGCTTTTCAATCATTATTTCTGCCTCTTCTTTTCGACCACCTTGATCTTGGTCTGATTCGCGATGTATGAACATTACTACGTCAGCGTCCTGTTCGATCGAACCAGAGTCACGAAGGTCGGATAGTCTTGGTTTACCACCACGTTGCTCGACAGCACGTGATAACTGTGAGAGAGCAAGAACTGGTACTTCTAGCTCACGAGCTAGATTCTTGAGGGAACGAGAAATTTCCGTGACTTGTTGAACCAAATTGTCGCTATGACGAGTATTGGTTGGAAGCATAAGCTGGAGATAATCAACGATGATCAATCCAAGACCTTTTTCGTTTTTGAGGCGTCTAGCTACGGCACGCATTTTGAGGATATTGTTGCCTGGAGCGTCGTCTATATATATCGGGGCATCAGAAAGTCTACTAATGGCATCGCCAATAGATTTGAAATCTGCCTCCACTGACAAATTGTGACCAGTACGAATTTTCCATGAATCGACTTGTGATTCTGCCGCTAGCATACGATCAACCAATTGCTGCGAGCTCATTTCTAGAGAAAAAATAGCAACTGGAACTTTGTGATTGACCGAAGCCTTTCGAGCAATGTCTAGTGCAAGAGATGTTTTACCCATAGAAGGACGGGCTGCAAGAATAATTAAATCTGATTTTTGGAAACCAGAAAGCTTGTTGTCTAGTTCACTAAATCCTGTTGGTACGCCCCGAAGCTCGTCTTTTGTTTTGTGAAGATGATCGAGACGTTCCCAAGCTTCATGCAGAGTATCTTTTAGAGCTATGAATTTGTGTGATCCTGTCTTATTGGTAACATTGTACAAGGCTTTTTCTGCTTTCTCGAGCAATTCATGAAGATCAGAATCTTCATCATAACCGAGTCCAGAGATTTGCTCAGAAACTCGCAAAAGCTCACGCATACCGTGTTTCTTCTCAACTATCATGGCATAGTGATCAGCATTTGTAGATGATGGTACAGAGTTGATAACCTCACTTAGATATGCCATGCCACCAGTTTGTTCGAGCTGTTCTTTTTCTTTTAGTCTAGCTGATACAGTCAAGATATCGATTGGCGAACCCTTTGTGTGTAATTCAAGAAGAGTAGACCAGATCATTCTATGCTGGTTTGAATAAAACGAACTTTCGGCAATGACATCGACAATATCATGCATTGCTTCACCACGGATCATAATTGAACCCAAAAGGGCTTTTTCTGCCTCAACACTATGTGGAGGTATCTTTAAATCTCTTGTTTTGAAATAGGGTGAAGCTGTATCCATATTAGGGCTATTGTATCACGTGCTTAATTTTTATTTTGCCTATAGTGAAAGGGGAAAAACAGTGGAAAACTTTTATATAAAAATAGTATTTTATTTAGACTATGTTAATATGATGTTATTAATATTTTACATTATAAAAAATGTCTACAACAGCAAAAACAGGTGTGGCTTTAGTAATAATTTTGGTTTTGTTGGTTATAGGCTGGATTGTAGTTTCGGATAAATCCGTAAATGAGATTCCTTCTACAGATCTAGCTCAAGTAACCGCTACCCCAACTCCAACTCCAAAATTGCCCAATACAGCAGGGACTGGTATGAGTATAGAAACAGATATATCAAATGAGGCTTTAGATGTAGATATAAAGGCTGTGAATAGTCAGTTAGATGAACTCAATGCGGATAATGCAACCATAGATCAGAGTTTAAAAGAAGTAATTTAAATATCTAATATGAATAAAATATTACTCAGTATATTTGTACTAGCATTGATCTCTACGACTTCGTTAGTCAGTGCTCAAGAACGATCAGCTACAACTGATAATAATCAACAAGAAGTAAAAGCTGATATTAAAGCTGTTAGTAACAGTTCAGACGAAGCAAAAAAAGTCCAAAAAACCAAAACTACTGCCGATAAAATTTTGGATCAAAGAATTGAAAAGCTCAATAAACTCAAAGAAAGAGTTGCATTATTCAAAAATGTAAATGATACAGATAAAGCCTCTGTAAATACCGTAATTTCCAATGTAATTTCCGAATTAAGTACGCTTAGGAGCATGATAGAAAATGCTACTTCATCTGAATATATCAAACAGGCTCGAGAAATGGTAAATAACAATTATAGAGTTTATGCTTTGATTATGCCTCAGCTAAATATAATTGCTTCGGCTGATCGCATGATTACTACTATAAGTATGCTAAATATCGTCGCTTCAAAAATAGAGGTTCGATTGGCTTCGGTTGCAACTGGCACAGACATTACTTCAGCAAATCTCGCCACAGCAAATAAATCGCTTCTATCAATGAAAGATAAGCTAGTCCAAGCTCAAGCTGATGCACAGTCAGCCGTAAATTTGGTGGCACCATTAGTTCCTGATCAGGGTGATAAAGCAGTGGCTGATTCAAATTTAAAAATTATGAAGGATGCTAGATTAAAAGTTAAATCTGCTCAAACTAATATTGTAAGTGCAAAAAAGGAGGCTGAAGCAATCACCAAGATCCTAGCAAAAGAAAAAAGAGTTCAAAAAACCGCAACGACTACTTCCTCAGAAAATATTAAGCCAGAACAAAATCAAAATCGTTAGCTCAGCCATCACAATTGATGTTTTACAAAAAAATTCTAAAACCAATATTATTTTTATTTGATCCAGAATTAGTTCATGATTTTATGACAAGTTTTGGTTCGGTTTTGGGCAAAAGTTTTATTGGTAGAAAAGTTACAGATATTGCCTATGGATATCATGGCAAGGATATTTCTAAGATTGTCGACGGTATAAAGTACAAAACACCCTTCTTATTGTCTGCTGGTTTTGATTACAATGGTCATTTGAGTCAAATACTACCAAACGTTGGTTTTGGAGGGGAAGAGATTGGATCTGTAACCGCAAAACCATGTCTAGGTAACCCAAAACCAAGACTAACGAGACTACCAAGGTCAAAAAGTATTATTGTAAACAAGGGTCTAAGGAATGATGGTGTAGATACTATTATAGGCAGACTAAAAGCATTGCCAAAATCTGATTTTGTAAAAGGAGTCTCAATTGCAAAAACAAATTGCAAAGATGCCTCGACCGTTGAAGGTGCTATTCAAGATTATGTATATTCCTTCGAGAGACTTAATCAAGAAAATGTTGGTGACTATTATACTCTCAATATTTCATGTCCAAATGCATATGGTGGAGAAGCTTTTATTACAGCGGATTTATTGGAACAATTACTCCAATCAATAAAGAAGATTCCATGCTCCAAGCCAATATATGTAAAAATGCCCATCAATATACCTTGGGAGCAATTCCATTCATTGCTTAAAGTTATTGATAAATTTGGATTACAAGGCGTTATTATTGGCAATTTAAACAAAGATTACAATTATCTTGATTTTAGAAATGAAGCACCTCAAAAATATTGCGGTGGTATTTCTGGTAAGCCTTGTTCAGCACTTTCAACTGAACTTATCAAAAAAACGCGTCTGACCTTTGGGAAAAGGTTTACCATAATTGGAGTTGGTGGAGTAATGTCAGAGCAGACTGCAAACGAAAAGTTTGATGCGGGAGTAGACTTAATAATGCTTATTACAGGATTAATATACGAGGGTCCAGGATTGATACGAAAACTTTGTAATTCTTACGCCAACAGAATGTCCAAGTAATGTAACAAAAAAACCTGATACAGGTTTTTTTGTTGAGGATTGCTGTATGTGTACAATTACATTTTTAGAGATTCGCGAAGCCTTGATTCATCGAAGCCGATAACTATTTGACCGTCCAGATCAATTACTGGCACACCCATTTGACCAGTTTTTTCGATCATTTCTTTTCTTTTTGCAAGATCGGTAGCTACATTGTGCTCAGTATAGGCAACTCCATTCTTTTTGAAAAAATCCTTGGCCAAATTGCAATATGTGCAACTTGGGGTGGAATATATTGTTACGTTCTTCATTATTTATTAAATTATTTAATAGTTTATAAAAATAGATACGAAGTATCTCTTGCAGTTATACTATCACGTCATGATATACTCTAGCAATATGCAATACGTTCATGTTTTCTCTGCGCTAATCAATCACATAGAGGCAATTATAGTTCAAAGCGGATATTTTATAATATTTGCAACAACAATATTTGAGGGTATTCCATTGCTGGGTATGGTAATACCTGGACACGTGGCCATTTTGGCTGGAGGCTTCGTTGCGAGGTTGGGCAGTCTAAATTTGTATTGGGTGCTAAGTATTGCCCTTTTTGGTGCTCTTATTGGTGATTATGTCGGGTTCTGTATCGGTAAGAAATATGGATTAAATTTTATAAAACGTTTAAGGCCGTATATGTTTATTTCCGATTCTCAGCTTGATAAAGCAAACGATCTCTTGAATAAGCATACCGGTAAGGCGCTTATTATCGGCAGATTTACTCCAGCAACTAGAGCTCTCATGCCTTTTTTGGCCGGAAGTACACTTATGAAATATGGACGTTTTTGGCTATTCAATATAATCGGCGGTGTTTCCTGGGTATTTAGTTCGGTAATGATTGGATATATATTTGGTTCCGCATATCATGTTGTTTCTGGTTATATTGGTAAAATGATCGTGTTCTCAATCATAGTCTCAATTATTGCTGTTTGGGGTTATAATTTTATCAACATACGCTATCATATATTCCGTCGATATGAACTTTTTACTTTGATTTTAAATATAATATCGATTTTAACTTTTGCTATTATACTTGAGAAGCTTATTGACGGATCATTCAAACTTAGTTTTGATGTCTGGGTAAATTTGCTCATGCAGTCATTAACTTATAAACATAGTTTTGTAGCAATACTTGCATCAGTTATTTCATCTATTGGAAGCGTATATGTGATGGCTATTATTGGTACGATATTATCGATATATTTTTTTCACAAAAAAAAGTGGCGATCATCTGCAATTTTCTTTGTTTCTACAGCAATGACAGCCATAATTTCCGGTTTATTGAAGACATATTTCATGAGTCCTAGACCAGTAAACTCCGTTATTACACTTTTAGATCCAAGTTTTCCAAGCAGTCACGCCTCGATGGCTGCTTCTGTTCTTTTTATAGTTATATACATATTTGCGCCGAAGATTAGATCTTGGGTAAAGAGAGAACTTGTTATAGTTTCTTGTGTTATGGGCATAATTCTAATCGGTGCAAGTAGACTAATCTTGAATGTCCATTGGTTTTCGGATATTATCGCAGGGTGGTCAGTTGGTATATTCATTGCAACTGGAACTATTATTTTAATTAAATATTTAAGTGAGTTATTAATTAAGAAAAAATATGTATAAAATCGTTTTGATTCGTCATGGTGAAAGTGTTTGGAATAAAGAAAATCGTTTTGCAGGTTGGGTCGATGTTGATTTGAGCGAAAAGGGTATAGAGGAAGCTCATAAGGCTGGAATCAAATTGAAAAATGAAGGTTATGTTTTTGATTTGGCATATACATCGTATCTTCAAAGAGCAAAGAAAACTCTGGATATAGTTTTGAATGAAATGGGATTGAATATTCCAATAATTGAAACTTGGAAATTGAACGAAAGACATTATGGTTCACTACAAGGTCTCAATAAGTCAGAAATGGCTACCAAGTATGGGGAAGAACAAGTCAAGAAGTGGCGTCGAGGTTATGATACTGAAATTCCACCTTTATCTAAAGACAACCCAATGTATCCTGGTAATGATCCATTGTATAAAGATCTCAGGCCAGAAGAAATACCGCTTTCTGAAAATCTGAAGATGGTAGTTGAGCGAGTTGTTCCATATTGGAATAACGAAATAATCCCAAAGGTTAAAGAGGGAAAAAATATTATTATATCAGCATCTGGAAATAGTTTGAGAGCTTTGGTAAAACATATCGAAAATTTGAGCCCCGAAGAAATTGTTGAGTTCAATATGCCAACAGCTATTCCTTATGTATATGAATTAAATGATAATCTTCAAGTAATAAAAAAATATTTTTTGGCTAGCGATGAAGAATTAAAGAAAGCTTTGGAAACCGTGGCAAATCAAGGTAAAGCAAAATAGAAAACCAAAATTTGCAAGTCTAGTATATAAGAGAGGCCACCTTATTGGATATATCAAATAAATGTGTTGTAATATTATTAAAAATTATAACACATCAAATAAGTATTATTCTAAGTCATGATTTTATGATGGTATTTGACTAGTTGTCAATTCAATTATAAATAATCGTAATGTGCTTAAAGCAATATAAAATTATGGTAGCGGGAGCTAACCCACCCGCATTTTAATAAAATGATTAATCACAAGCCAGAGTCCAAGCCAGTACCTCCTGTTACTCCTCCTCAAACTCCTCCAGCAACAGCATAGTGGCAAAGAAGACCCCTTTTGGGGTTTTCTTTTTTATATTTTTCACGTAGTAATTCCATTATATAAAAGTCTATTTATATGCAACAAGACCCGCCGAAGCGGGTCATGTTGCCATATGGTTCTACAGGAGAGAGTATCCGTTAATTTAAGGTGGTTGTCCTGGATTAGGCGAGGCTAATCGTTGTGGACTCCTTGTATATATTTTAGGGATCTTCTCCGTATGGAACCATTATCATTGTGGCTCCTATCAAGCCTATTAGCAATAGATAATAGTGAAGAACAACGTTAATAATATGTTCATAAGACACAAATAAAAGTGGATAACTTTATTCAGATACAATTATTAAGAGCTTGTCAAGTGTTTTACTCTCGATTGTCGTAGATTATACCTATGTTAATTATTTAAGTAGTAACAAATAATTATCCACTATTTAGAATATCGACTACTGCAGAAAGGCTTTTCTTCCAGGATAGACTGCTTTGGTCCCCAACGCTTCTTCTATACGTAACAATTGATTGTACTTTGCGGTTCGATCAGATCTCGATAGTGACCCTGTCTTTATTTGACCAACACCAGTACCAACTGCAAAATCTGCAATAGTTGAATCTTCTGTTTCTCCGGATCGATGTGAAATAATTGAAGTATAGTTCGCTTTTCTAGCTAGAGCGATTGCATCCAAAGTCTCAGAAACTGTACCAATCTGATTGAGCTTTATCAAAATTGAATTTGCAATGTGTTTTTCTATGCCAATGCCAAGCCTTTGAATATTTGTAACAAACAGATCATCACCAACTAATTGGATCTTATTACCTAATTTCTGAGTAAGTAATTGATAACCACTCCAATCGTCCTCGGCCAAACCATCCTCTATCGAAATAATAGGATATTTTGAGACAAGACTTTCATACCAAGAAACCATTTCTTCGGAAGTAAGCTTTTTACCATCACGAGCAAGATCGTATTTTCCATCTTTGTACAATTCGGTAGCCGCAACATCCATAGCAATTGCAATCTGTTTACCAGGCTCATAGCCTGCGCCTTTTATTGCCTCTACAACCATTTCGAGTGCAGATTCGTTTGATTGTAGCGATGGGGCATAACCTCCTTCATCACCGACTGTAGTAGCCAAACCTTTGCTGTGCAAAATCTTTCTAAGAGAATGAAATATTTCTGTTCCAGCTCGTAATGCCTCCTTGAATGAAGTAAAACCTATCGGTACTACCATAAACTCCTGAACATCTGATGCGTTTTCTGCGTGTTTACCACCATTGATAATATTCATCATTGGTACTGGCAATTGCATTGGAGTTTTTTTGCCACTTAGCTTATTGAAGTATACAGCTAATGATTTCTTTGAACTTTTTGCACAAGCGTGAGCAAAAGCCATAGAGACACCCAAAATAGCATTGGCACCAAGTTTGCCTTTATTAGCTGTACCGTCTAGGGCAATCAAAGTATCATCTAGCTTTCTTTGATCAAACTCCTTTCGAATGATGGCTTTTGAAATTATGGTATTTACATTGTTAACCGCTTTTTGAACTCCTTTACCGCCAAAACGCTTGGGATCGCCATCGCGTAGCTCTACAGCTTCGTGACTACCTGTAGATGCTCCAGAAGGAACAGCTGATCGTCCGAAAGAACCGTCACTTAATATTAAATCAACTTCTACTGTGGGATTACCTCTTGAATCAAGGATTTCTCGCGCATAAACTGATTTTATCTTTGCCATAAATATTCGTTCAAAATAATAGTAATTGTTAGATTATAAAGGGTAATGAGTATTTTCGGCAAGCTAAGCTTTCTTTATGTCGTCAATTGTAAGAATTGGCAATAGGGCTGATAGAACTAGAAGTCCTATAACAACAAACATAAACTGAGTGTCGAAAAAATTGAGTCCAATAATCATAATTCCTGAACTAAAGAAAAATGATGCTGGTCTTGAAATACGAAAAGCACTCAGCACTTGTGAATCTTTGGCATGTATTGATTTGAATAAGTAAGTTTCTATCATAATTTCTCCCATCGAAGCGCCTGTTCTTGTAACAAAGAAAATAATAGCCCATACAGTTAGTATTTTGAGTGAAATTATTGAAATTAGAATTGTTGATAAACCCATAATTCCAAAACCGATAGCTAATATGGTTTTTTCACCATATTTATGATCAGAGATTTTGCCCAGAGGATATTCAAACAAAACAAATGGCAAAAGCATAATAACCAATATAATTCCAATTTCTTTCCAATCAAAGCCAATGACTTTATTGAGATAAATAGGACTGTATACAACCATCCATGAATAAAATACCTGCAGTACTAGATTGACATAGTAAAGTTTTGAAAGATTGCTGTTATTTAGTAGATTTTTTATTAGATTCCATGGTGAAGGGTGAGAATAATTCGGATCACGAAAATGATTAAAATTTCTATAA
>CAZVXQ010000019.1:0-10673 GCA_964630815.1 uncultured Candidatus Saccharibacteria bacterium
ACTTCATGTCAATATTGCGATAAACCTCCAATTTTGTGCTAAGATTATCCCATGAAAATTCTTATTGCTTCCGGTATATATCCGCCAGATATAGGAGGTCCTGCTCAGTATGCAAGAAATCTTTACGAAACATGGAAGGGTGAAGGACATGATGTCAAAGTTGCGGCATATCGATGGGAGCGAGCATTTCCACCGCTGATTCGTCATATCTTGTATTTGATCAAGGTTATCCGCAAAGGTTGGAATGCTGATCTTATTTTGGTTTTAGATACTTGGTCTGCCGCTGTTCCGACAATGTTCGCTTGTGCGCTAATGCACAAAAAATACATCATTAGAACCGGTGGTGATTTTCTTTGGGAATCATATGTGGAACGAACTGGTGATCTGGTTTTGTTCAAGAATTTTTACAAACAAAAACTCAATAATCTCACTAGAAAAGAACGATTTATTTTCAAGTGGGGAGGACAGTCTCTGAGAAAGGCAAGTGCAATTATATTTAGTACAGATTGGCAAAGAAAGATATTTGAGTCGGCGTATGGACTAGATCCAAAGAAAAACTTTATTGTCGAAAATTTCTGCGGTAAACGCGAAGAATTCATTGAGCCAGAAAATCGCTCGTTTGTTGCTGGAACAAGGACTTTGAAATGGAAGAACGTCGAATTTTTGAAAGAAGTTTTCCATGAAGCCCAAGATATGATCAAAAAAACAGATCTATCTCAAGTTGACCTAGACTGTGGAAAGGCTGTTTACGATAGTTTTGTAGAAAAATTACATCATTCATATGCAGTAATCTTGGTTTCTCTTGGGGACATTAGTCCAAATATGATATTTGATGCTATTCGTGTTGGTACGCCATTCATTCTTACAAAAGAAAATGGCATAAGCGAAAGAGTCAAAGATTGTGCAATATTTGTTGATCCCCAAAATCGCACCGAGATTGTCGAAAAGATAGTCTGGCTTGCCAAGCCAGAGAATCGTGCTTCACAAGCTCTCAAAGTCAGAAATTTCACTTGGATACATACGTGGCAGGATATTGGTAGAGAGATTCGTGAAGTTTGGAGCAAAGTTAAGTAATTAATGTAATGTCACCCCTCCCTGCACACAACCTTTCAAAATACCCCTACGGAGCGCCACTGAAACTAACAGTCGAACAAAAATACATGGTGGCGCGAGTAGAGACGGCTCTGCGAGTCTTCTGTTATTCGAGCAGAGCCGATCGTGGTATTTGGAAAGGTTGTGTGCGGGGAGGGGTTGAGCTTTCTGATTTTATATCTAAATAATTTTGTTTATTATTTAAAACAAATGACCAGACAATTACTAATGATATCAACCGATCGATCAATCTTCGACAAGGAGAGTGTTGTTGCGCAAAGACAGATTGAAAATGCAAAAAGTTGGGAGCAGGTACATATAATTATCTTCGCTGAAAAGGGTAAATATCCAAGCACATTACAATTAGGTAATAATTGTTATGTATATAGCACAGAATCTACATCAAAACTTTTTTATCCATGGGGCGCAATATCAGTCGGGAAGTTAATCGTTGGGAATAATAAAATAACCGAAATAACTTGCCAGGACTCATCTCTAACTGCTATGGCTGGAGTTGCTTTGAAGAATAAATTCAAAATACCTCTTGAAATACAGATTCATGGCGATATAGGGAGTCCGTATTTTGTAAAGAGTTTTACAAATAAGATTCGTCATATACTGGCAAAAAAATATTTGCCAAAAGCGGACCGGATCAGGGTGGTTTCAAATAGGATCAAAGATTTTGTACAGAAATTATTGGATAAGAGTGGCAAAAATATTCCTATAGAAGTGAGACCTATATCTATCAATGAAGAAGAAATAAAGAATGCTCCTGTTATAGAAGGTGCTGATCTTCGTAAAAAATACAAACAGTTTGATCAAATTGTACTCATGGCATCTCGTCTTGAATCAGAAAAGAACATTGATCTTGCTATCGAGACTTGGTCCGCTGTTGTAAGAGATTTTCCTAGGGCTGGATTGTTGATCGTTGGAAGTGGTAGTTGTGAAGATGGGCTCAAGAAACTCGTTGTACAAAATCAATTGCAAAAATCGGTTATTTTTGAGTCATGGGTAGAAAAGAAAGCTTTGTATTCATATTATAAAACTTGCGATATTTTCTTGGTTACATCATTGTTTGAAGGGTATGGACTAACTCTTATGGAGGCAAAACTGTCTGGTGCAAAAATAATATCGACCGATGTTGGTATAGCAAGAGAAGTTGGGGCAGAGATTGTTTTGCACGATCATTTTGATTTGTCGAAGAAAATTAAGGCAGTATTATCAAAAAATAATAATCTTGGGAGCGTAGAATAAATAATGATCAACAAAGCTTTGAGTATGTACGAATTTGCAAATTTAAATCATCCCGAAAAGATGAAAATTTTTCGATTTGTTATTTCTGGAGGCATGGCAACAATAACTAATCTAGCCTTTTTATTTATTCTAACTGACTTATGTGGTGTTTGGTATTTGTTATCGGCTATCATTTCATACATTATTTCCTTTGCCGTAAGTTTTACTATGCAAAAATTCTGGACATTCCAAGATGGTTCAAAGGAAAAGATAAAGTCACAGGCGACTATATATATCATTGTTACAACGCTTAATTTGGGCCTAAATACACTCTGCATATATCTATTTGTTGAGATGGGCCTCCACTATCTTTTTGCACAGATATTGTCTAGTATAATTATTGCTATTGAAAGTTTTTTTGTTTACAAATATCTCTTCAATACACAATCAAAGTCTACAAGTGAATTATTTACAGATAATAGCAATATTTGAATATTATTTTTTTAAAGTAAATGAAACTACTAATAATTACTCAAAAAGTAAATAAAAATGATCCTATTCTTGGATTTTTTCATGGTTGGATAATCGAATTTGCAAAACATTTCGATTTGATAACTACTATTTGCCTCGAAAAAGGTGAGTGTGATTTACCTGCGAATGTTAAGGTGTTATCGCTTGGCAAAGAGGCTGGAATTTCTCGTTTGAAATATATAACTAATTTTTATAAATATATATGGCAAGAGAAAGGTAACTACGATGCGGTTTTTGTGCATATGAATCAAGAGTATATTCTATTGGGTGGAGTTTTTTGGTTTTTATTTGGAAAGAAGATTTATATGTGGCGAAATCATCATGCGGGATCTTTTTTGACTGATATAGCGGCACGATTCTGTAAGAAAGTCTTTTGCACATCTAGATTTTCTTATACCGCAAAGTACAAAAAGACCGTTTTGATGCCGGTAGGTATAAACTTAGAATTGTTCAAAACAATTGATTCAATAAATAGGATTGATCGTTCAATATTGTTTTTGGGACGTATAGCCCCGATCAAGCGACCAGATCTACTAATAAACGCATTAGCCGGTCTTAAAAAGCAAAATTTGGCCTTTAGGGCATCATTTTATGGTGATCCGTTACCAAAAGATTTGGATTTTTATAACAATTTAAAGCAAATGATTGCTCATTACGACTTACAGGATTGGGTAAAATTTTATGCTGGAATACCAAATGAACAAACAGTCAGCGTTTATAATAGTCATGAAATTTTTGTAAATCTAAGTACGAGTGGCATGTATGATAAGACAATTTTTGAGGCAATGGCTTGTGGTTGCTTGATATTGGTATCCAATAATAATCTAAAAAATATTGTCGATCATTCGTTGATTTTTGATGAAGGTGATTTGAACGATCTTCAAGAAAAACTGAAGAATTTACTTAATCTAGATATTGATCAGAAAAATCAAATATTAAAAAATTTGTCTGCTGTAACACTGACTAATAGCTTAAAAGAATTGGCTATAAAATTGAAAAAGGAACTCTTTTTATCATGAAATTTTTCTATCTTACAGCAAAACAGTATCCGGGCAAAACGGCTGATCATAATTATATAAAAAACCTAGCGAAATCTTTTTCAGCTATTTTGGATAGCAAATTTAATTTAGTGGTCTGTAATACGAAA
Organism: uncultured Candidatus Saccharibacteria bacterium; assembly: GCA_964630815.1. GTDB lineage: Bacteria > Patescibacteriota > Minisyncoccia > Phycocordibacterales > PALSA-1337 > C7867-002. Next base: position 4,004 of record CAZVXQ010000019.1, read on the forward strand.
GATTCTGATCTTGATAAGATTTCAACAATAAATCTCAAAATACCAAGATATTTGAAAAGGACAGCCTTTTTCTTTTTTTGGACTCCATATTTCTTGATAAAAAAGTTATTTAGTGATTATGACCATGATGAAAAGATAATTTTATTTTCGAACGATCAAAATCTTTTATCAGTATTAATATTTTGGAGATTTATTCTTAACAAAAAGATTACAATTGTTGCAGATTGGCATTTACTTACGGATACATGGAAAGATGAGTTTGTTGCAAAGAACGTCGATGTATCAATTTCAACGTCTAAAAAGCTCAAACTTGCTATCGAAAATTTGGCACCAGGCGCACGAGTGCGTGTGGTTTATGGAGGGGTTTGTTTGGAGGATTTTGATATCGGAAATGATCGCTTGGTTCTAAGAAGAGAATTGGATTTGCCTGCGGACAAGATTTTGGTCGGATATGTTGGATTATTTCGCACACTCGGCCAAGAAAAGGGTATTTTGACAATGATTGATGCAATCAAATATTTGGACTCTAGGTATTATTTTGTTTTTGTCGGAGGTAAGTCTAATGAAATTTCATATTATTCAAATTACGCTAATGAGAAAGGTTGTTTAAGTCGCTGTATATTTTTGCCTATCCAATCATCTGATAAGGTGGTCAAATATGAAAAAGCTATGGATATTCTTTCTATACCATACCCAGATAAACCTCATTTTAGGAATTACGGTTTTCCTATGAAGATTTTTGAATATCTTGCATCTGGTGTTCCGATTATTTATACCAAGTTGGAATTGGCAGAAGAAATACTTGCTGATTGTGCTTTTGGAGTGGCACCTGATGATCCTGTTCAATTTGCACAGGCAGTAGAAAGTATTACCGACCAGCCAATAGTGGCAAATGAACTAGTACAAAAGGGCTTAGATGTGGTAAGTAAACTTGATTGGAAATCAAAAGCCCATGCAATATTACGAGTCTCTGATATAATTTCTCCAATGCTAAATATTTCAAATAAAGCCCTCAAATATATTTTATTTCAGAGAACTGAATTTTCTATTTACCAATCCTATCCAAAATTATTGAGATTGGTTATGAATAAGAAATTTCATATATACAATCTTGCAATCAAGATTGAATCGCTATTATTCAAATCGAGGACGAAAAGGCTTTTTTCTCTCGATATGGAAAGAGAGTATTCGATCATAAAAGATCATTTGATACAAAAAGCCGGTAAGGTTTTGGATATAGGCTGTGGAGTAGCGGGTATCGATATTATGTTAAACAAACATTATTTATCCAATGGACAACATCCAAGTTTCTATTTATTAGACAAATCCGAAGTCAATTCAAAAGTCTATTATGGAATAGAAAAAGAAGCGGCTTATTATAATTCTCTAAATATTGCAAAAGAACTATTGATTGATAATGGTGTTGAATCAGATAAGATATTTTTACAAGAAGTCGATAGTAGCCCAATATATCCCAGTGACAAATTTGATTTGATTATATCTTTGATATCGTGGGGTTTTCATTATCCGATTTATACATACTTAGATCAGGTATATGATCGATTGAATGTTGGTGGTCAACTCATAGTGGATGTTCGAAAGGGTACCGATGGATTTGAGCTTTTGAAAAATAAGTTTGGTTCATATGAAGTCATTTATGAAGCCAGAAAACATCAACGAGTCTCGATTGTAAAAAAATGAAACTTTTTTTGATTTTTCACGGAAGATTTCCAAGTGATAAGGCCGCATCACTGTTTGCTGCAAAGAGCGCTGAGGCTTTTGCTTCGTCTAATCTAGAAGTAACATTGCTTGTTCCGAAGAGGAAAGGTTTGGTAGATGAAGATCCTTTTGTTTATTATTCAATCAAAAGAAATTTTAAGATTGAATATATTCGGACAATTGATGTTTACAAAAATCTAGTTCCAAAATCTTTAGCTTTTTGGTTAAGTTATATATCTTTTTCTTTTTATACGAGGCTATATTTGAGTAAAAATACAAAAAAAGAAGATATTATATATTCTAACGAGATTTTACCTTTGACTCTTGTTTCAACAATAAGAAAGAATTGTTTTTATGAAATGCACGACTTCCCAGAAAGCAAGTTTGGTATTTTTGGTAAATTTTTATTGAAAATGAAATGGATTCTCATTCATAATCGCTGGAAGCTAGAAGAGGCAAAGAGATTATTTCCTAATCTTGAACAGAATAAGTTGTTGTATGAACCAAATGCTGTTGATCTTAAGGATTTCGACATCAAAATTTCAAAAGAGGAGGCTCGAAATCAATTGGGATTACCGCTAAATAAAAAGATTGTTATTTATACCGGCCATCTTTATGGGTGGAAAGGAGTCTTTACTTTGGCCGAGTCGGCAAAACTATTACCAAGTGATTATGAAGTTATATTTGTTGGTGGTACTGACAAGGATGTTCAGAAATTCAGAGAAATTTATGGAAATATAGAGACAATAAAGATTGTTGGCCATGTTAAGCATTCTTTGATACCAATTTGGCAAAAAGCAGGTGATATTCTAATTTTGCCAAACACGGCCAAAGAGAAAATCTCAGCCTTTTATACCTCTCCTATGAAATTATTCGAATACATGGCAAGTCGTAGATTGATAATCGCAACAAATATTCCATCTATTCGAGAGATTTTGAATGATACAAACTCTATCCTCGTGGAAGCTGATGATCCAGAAAAGATGAAGCAGGCAATATTGAAGGCTTTTAATTTGGAGTTTCAGCATCATCAACTTGCAGAGAAGGCATTTGTAGATGTTTCTCTACATACTTGGCACATGCGGGCAGATAGAATAATTAATTTCATTAAATTGAATGCTTAATTTTTTACGAAAATACAAAGTAGAAATAGTAATTTTTATACTAGCATTGTTTGCTCGATCGATTTTGGTATCGATAAATTTGTATGCAAACGACTACAATATAGTAAATACAATTCACGGTGATGATGGTTATTACGAAATTAGCCAGGGGATATTGTCGGGTAACGGATTTACAGGTTTTCCTAATTATCCTTTTAGCCCAAATCCTTTGCGTCCACCATTGTGGCCATACATGATTGCTTTTATTGTTTGGATTTTTGGTAGTTATTGGGCTGTTGCAATTGTTGAAATACTTATCGGAAGTCTGATACCTGTATTGGGTTTTATTATTACAAAAAAAATATTTAAGAATAGTAAAATTGCACTAGGTACAGGTATTTTGATGGCCTTGGAGCCGTATAGCGTGTTATTGTCTTCACTTTTGTATTCTGAAACGATATTTACATTTTTATTTTTGATTTTTGTTTATTTCTTGATTAGATACTTCGAAAATCAAACTGATAGAAATTTGATTTGGATGGTGGTATTCATGAGTCTTGCAACACTAGCAAAAGTTACAATTCAATATATTCCAATAGTTTTAGCGAGTGTTATCGCCTTTGTATCCTATAAAGAAAGTAAAAAGATTAAATGGAAAGACATAATTATTGTTCTAGGAATATTTTTATTGTTTATTTGGCCGTGGCTTTATCGAAATTATATCGAATTTGGTAAAGTGGGAATGAGCGCACAACCCGCTTTCAATCTCTACGTTTATTTGGTACCAACCGTTCTTTCTATTGATAATCAAACTTCTTTTGCTGATGAACATAAAAAGTTTGTTAAGCGTGGAAATTTTGATGAAAATAATATTAATTTGGCAAATGGTGAATACTATACAAAAATTGCTACGGCAATATTATTGGATCATAAATTTGCTCTAATAAAATCTGGTATGACTACTTTGGTAACTTTTTTTACTCATGACGGTTTGGTCACAATTTTGCAAAACGCCCATATTACTTTGCTGGGAAGCGGTAAGCCTGCCCTTTCGATGCTATTTGCTGATCCAATTAACTTTATTAAATACATCATTTCAAATCTAGGTGGGTTCGGATTACTCATTATAATTATGAGATTAATGTGGATCGCTATTACAGGTCTTTTCTTTTTTGGAATTTATAGGTATTTGAAATGGAATCGATTGAATCCTGGTACTTTCATGGTTCTTTTTCTCGTAACATATTTTGCTTTAACTACAGCGATAAATGGTTTGGGAGTAAATGCGAGATTCAAAATTCCTATCCTTGTTTTCATCTTTTCTTTTGCTCTGTATGGACTTTTTACCAAAAAATGGATAATATCCAGACTACAGAATTGAAGCCAGAATTGAAGCAATGAAATTATCTATAATCATCCCTTGTTATAACGAAAAAAACACGATTCGCGATGTACTTAAGCGAGTGATTTCTTTGGATATTTCACCTTGGAATAAAGAGATTATTGTTGTTGATGATTGTTCTGTTGATGGGACACGCTCAATTTTGAAGGAATTTGAAGATAAACTGAAAGTTATTTATCAGGACAAAAATGGTGGCAAGGGTACTGCCGTATTGAAGGGTTTAGATCAGGCTACCGGTGATTATTTGATTATTCAGGATGCTGATCTCGAATATAATCCCCTTGAAATCAAATCATTTCTTAAAGAAATTGATGGCACAATACCAAAGGTAATCTATGGTTCTAGAAATCTACACCATGAAAAACGCAAAGGTTTTATTATTCAGAGATTTGGTGTGTGGTTTATAACTTTGCTTACTAACAAACTATATAATTTAAACCTAACTGATGTTTGGACTTGTTACAAACTGTTTCCAAAAGAAGCAAAGAAATATTTTGTAAGCGGTGGATTTGAGGCAGAGATAATTTTTACACTTGCTTTGGCTCGAAATGGTTATAAAATTTCTGAATTAGCTATTTCGCATAATCCAAGAAACAAAAAACAAGGTAAAAAAATTCGTCATCGTGATGGTTTTCGTGCCGTCCAACAGATTCTAGCCGATAGATTGATAAATCTAAAAAAACCTGACATTAAGATTGTAAAAGATTATTCTGCTTTGTTTTGTTGTCCTCTTTGTCATAACAATTTTGTAAAATTGCCAAACGGATATTCTTGTAAGGAGCACGGTATATTTGAAATCGATGAATCAAAAAGACCAATTTTGATAGAGAAAGGTGTATTTGAAAAAAACGAGGATCAACATGAAAGTGGTATAAATTGGCTTAAATCATTTTTCAAGCAATTTCCCAAACTCTACTATTCTATCTGGCATCTCTTTTGTCCGGTTATGATGCTTATCAATGGTCCAAGAATGATTTTGGATAAAGTAAAGAAGGGAAGCTTGGTTGCAGATATTGGTTCCGGTCCAGAGAGGTTGGGTCCTGAGTTTATTAACGTTGATGTTTTTCCTTTTCCTGAAGTCGACATTGTTGCAGATGCTACGAGACTACCTTTCAAAGATAATACTCTCGACGGAGCGGTAAGTGAGTCAATGTTGGAACATGTACCGGATGCTTCGGCGGTTGCAAATGAGATGGTTCGAGTTGTAAAGCCAGGTGGCTATATCTATATAAGTGCGCCTTTTATCCATCCATACCACGCTTCACCCGATGACTTCAATCGCTGGACTATAAGTGGTCTCAAGCACATGTTCAAAGATTTGGAGATAATTGAAGCTGGGGTGCGTTCTGGTCCTTGGAGTGCTGTGCTTATGTTCATGGCTTATTGGTTAGGAGTGATTCTTTCTTTTGGTGCCAAATCTGTTGCGCCATTTCTTGCTCATATTTTCATGTTGATTTTGGGTCCTCTCAAGTATTTTGATTATTTCTTTATGAAGATTCCTGGATCAGAAGCGGTTGCGACACATCTCTATATTCTAGGTAGAAAGAAATAAAAATCTTTTTTGTGTTATTATATTTGTCATGTCAAATAATCAATGGCAAGTACTGGTTCCAAAAGAAGCTACAAAGTATGTAATTTTTCAGCGCACACAATATTTGTTTTTTAGGCGAAATAGTATTGTACAAAAAATTGTCAAACTATTACCCAAAAGAATTGCTTATTCTTTGGAATCATTATTTTCCAATTTCAATTTGATCGTTTCAATTGAAGCTTTTTTTACTCACAAAACAGTAGAAAAAATGCTTAGTAATGAGATGAATGCAGAGTATGAGAGTATGAAGAATTACCTGCCAAAAAATGTTCATTCGATTTTGGATATTGGTTGTGGTGTTGGTGGTATAGATGTTTTGCTTTTTAAGCATTACCAAAATTTGAATCCCAAAATATACTTATTGGATAAAACAGAAATGCCGTCAAAAGTATATTATAGTTTCAAGCCAAAAGGTTGTTATTACAATTCGTTACCACTATCTAGAAAACTTTTGGAACAAAATAAAGTACCAAAAGATAAAATATTTACTGAAGAGGCAAGAGACAATCATATTGATTTCGATGCTAAGTTTGATCTGGTGATTTCTCTTATTTCTTGGGGTTTCCACTATCCAGTATCTACTTATCTGGATCAAGTTTATGACAAATTAAACGCTGGAGGTGCTTTGATTATCGATGTCAGAAAGGTTCATGGCAGTAATGGGTTAAATGAAATCAAACAGAAATTTGGTAATTATAAAATTATTTATGAATCATCAAAAAACACTAGAATTGTAGCTATGAAAAACAATTAGTAGTGAACCATTGTGCAATATTTGTTTTCGAAAAATTTGTCTTTTGAATTGTAATACGTCCAATCAATATCTTCGTTGGTTGCGATAATGTGGGGTATGTT
>CAZVXQ010000020.1:0-10567 GCA_964630815.1 uncultured Candidatus Saccharibacteria bacterium
GTATGTTGCCGTACCACGCAGAGAAATCTCCAAATGTAGAATTTGATCCGATTATTAGATCGGTTGCTGATAGTAGAAATAGATCAGATACCGCATCTTCTTTTGATACGTATATGTTTAGATCTTTGAAATAACTTTCATCTACTGGTCCGTCTGATGTGATTACAAAGACTATTTTATTTTTTAGTAAGCTATTTAATTTTATATACTCGTTAATAATTTCCACTATTCTTTTTTCTTTTATTAAATATTTTCCCCCTTTGAAATTTTTGTAATCTCCCTGACGAATATGGATACCAATGATTTTTTCAAATTTCTTTGATAGAAGAGTTATGATTTCATGGATACGGTTGGTAATTCGTTCATTTGGAGCAAAAGCAATGATTAGCTCTCTTCTGTATTTTTCTAATCCTATTGGATTTCTGAAAAGCCAACCACTGAAATACAGTTTTTTTGTTCTATTTTGATCGATCTTTATACTATTGAGGCTTGGTGGAAGATAGACAGTCTTATTTTCAGCACTTTCAGAACTTATTAATTGATCTTTTGCAAATCTTGTCACAGAAATCGAATAGAGTCGATAAAACTTACGACATAAGCGTTTTAGAAAACTGTTCTTTCTTTTATTATTATTTTCAAATAGTTTTGAAAGTAATCGAATCAAAATATTTTCATTTGTGAGTAGGTTGAATGAAGTATGATATTCATAGAATGATGGGTTTGAAACTTCAGATTTCGTCTCGAGACCATAGGCATATATGCTTGTATAATTCCAAAGTTGATTTGCCAATTCACCATCGCCATATCGTATGATTGATATATTTCTCATTTTTTGAAATAGTATAATCCCGTTCCAAAACCTTTCGCTGAATCGTAGTGATCAACAAGATCATTTCCGTAAATGTATTTTTCCTCAATAAGTTTCAAATCGCTGAAAAGGTTCAGTATATGACTTCTGCTGAATGATCGATGTGCATTGAAATAAATCTTGCTTTCATAATCAATTGGAACTGAAATATATAAAGAGCCATCTTTTGCTAAGACTCTAATCAGCTCTTTTGCTGCTTTTTCTGTACCAAAGGAGTCCAGTGGATCACCGTATCGTCCGAGACCTATATGTTCTATTACGCAGATTGAACTTAGTGAATTGATTGAATTGTCTTTAAATGGGAGTGCCGTTATATCACCTTTTACGAATGAAAGATTATTGAGTTTAACAGATAGTGGTCTAATATCGATCATTGTAGTTGGTACAAATTGTGAAATTATGCCGACCATAATGGCTTGAGAACCAACATCAAAATGATTGGAAGGTTTATTTTCAAAGATTTTTTTGGCACACCACGTTCCTTGGAGAAAATATACTGGGTCAACTCCAGTGATAGTGGTTTTGTCATAAATTCTAGGGAATAAATCAGTAGTATTGAGTGAAAACGACTTGTTTGAATTTAATTGTTTGTATTGTTTGTAATCAGAAAGGAAATTATAAAGACTTCTTACTCTAGTTATATAGTTTGGAGATATCTTGAAAACTCTAAGAATTATTAGACAATATTTGAGTAAGGGAATTGTCTTTAATTTGTTTCTAATTGATTTGTTCATAAAATATATTCTAATCTAAAAATATTAAATTTGATTTAGAATTTTTTATTTTTATCCACTGTTCGGAAATACGTACTAAGTTAGACCATTGAACTTCAAAAGTTTCGGGATTTTCTTGTGATTTTGGCTTAGTGATTCCTTTTAGACGATTTATCAAAACCTTTATTTTTTTTGTTAAAAGAGAGTCAGGATTTTTGTTGAAGTAAAACTTATCTAACCTAGTTTTCAAATCATCCGTTTTCTTCATCTGAGTCAAACTAATACTTTTTGGATTACTGATGTTTACATAGGAATAGCCAGAATACCATGCTATTTTTGATTTACCTGCACTGACTCTCAATGAAAATTCGATGTCTGGACCTGGAAACAATGAATTCCACATACCGACTACTGGCAATGAATCTCTTCTAAATAGTACTCCGAGGTCACAGAAGTAAAAAGGAGTATGATTCTTTTTCCACACCTTGAATGAATCTAAGTAATTTAAACTTCTAACAATTTGTTCTGGATCTTTTTCGGTATTTGTGCGACTGGGATTATTGAGAGAACCTCCATTTGTATTGACTATATCGATATCTGGGTGTGCAATCATGTAATCTCGACAAACTTTTATGACATCAAAATCAAACGCATCATCGTCACTTAGATATTTTATAAATATTCCATTTGCTTTGAGGCAGAGTTTGTTAAGCGCATGAGCCAGTCCAGCATCTTTTTCTGAAATATAAAAATCTATGTCTCCAGCATCTTTTAACTTCTTAAGATAATCTTTTGTTCCGTCAGTAGAATCGCCGTCGGCTATCAAGATTTCGTCACTATCAGTTTTGTTGGCAAGTATCTTTTCTATAGTACCTTTGAGATATGGTAGTTTATTTCTGGTTGCCAAAATGTATGAGATGGTCTTGTTATTCATTTTATTTTATAATTTCTACTTTTCTATTTTTATTATTCTCTATCAACCAATTTTTAGCTTCTTTATATAGGGAAGGCCACGAATTATCCGAATACTGAGTATTGGATTTTGTTGCAGTGATCCACTTTCGAATATTTTTGAATGCATTTCTTATAAATAGTCGAATTTTTGATTTAGGGTTTTCATTTAAATAGAATTTTCTGAGTCGAATTGTTTCATTTTTCATTCTTTGTATATTATTCATAGTTACTCCTTCAACTGTTCGAATGAAGACGAAGGCTGGATTTAGACACCATGCCATTTTTGCTTTGCTTGCTGTCGCTCTAAAAGTAAACTCAGCATCTGCGTTTTTGAAAGATAAATCCCAGAAGCCTAAAAGAGGTAGAGATGTCCTCCTAAACATCAATCCTAGTACTGCGAATTCGAACGGAGTGTGGTTTGTTTTCCACTTATTAAAATTTTCTATGTAACCTTTTACTTGAAGTAATGTTTGTTTACCTGCTTGCTGATATTTGAAAGATCCTCCTTCCATTCCCATAAAATCAATATCTGGATTTGCAATCATGTATTCCTTGCAAGAATTTATTACAGGATAATAATACGCATCATCGTCATTTATTATTTTTATTATTTCTCCACGAGCCTTAAGAAAAAGCTTGTTTAAAGCATGAGATTCGCAGTAATCAGATTCTGAAATGAAGTCTTCAATTTTTCCTTCAGACTTTGCTTTTACAAGATATTCTTTTGTACCGTCTGTCGAATTACCATCACCTACTATGATCTCCTCATCGTTTAGCTTATTTGATATTAGTTCTTCTAAGCCTTGCCGAAAGTATTTTAGCTTATTTTTCGTAACTATTAGGTATGTAAGCCTTGGGTGGTTATTGGCCATAATATTAATTTCAGAGCTTGATTGTATACGAAATATCTTTTATTTTCAACAAAAAAGGCGACAGTTCGATGTCCTGTCGCCTTGCGATCCCACGTATCCTTCTCTAGCGAAGTTCCTCGGGGTAGGGGATGAACCCTGCTTCCTCTCGTTGCTTGAGCACAGTAGCAACGAATATTTCCAGGAACTGGAATCTTGAAGCTGCGATCTCTCTGGCTTTCGGGAGACGGAGTGATGCAACACCTCCTGTCCGTTCAAAGTCGACGATATCAAACATGAGAGACCGGAGCAGCGACCCTGGTCTAGTGAAGGTCGCTTTGGGGTCAGAAATCAAGTGAACCGGATCGACGACTGGAAGCTTGTCGCCGAAGTACTGACCCTTTCTGATGATGACGTCGGCTTCGATGTTGACGGTCCGATCTGCATCTTTCAGACAAATCAAAACCGGACTGTCGTTATCCGAGTTTCTCTCGGAATGATGCAAAACAGCGTCAATGATGAACTCTACTTCGTAGACCTGGAATGAACCTGCAGGTTCTTCGTTCAGCCATTTACGAACGAGTTTGGCGACTTCATCGTCACTAACTTTTCCGAAAGGTCCGAGATTGTGGACCTTTTGCAGAATACGGTCAGCGTTATGGCAAAGTGCGGCTACAGCTGCCAGTCTTCCTACATGCTCGTCTTCAGCGATTGCCATTGCCCGATCGGCGACCCTAACTACATGATCGAAATCATGGCAGTAGAACATCGCTTCACCGGTCTTTTGAATTGTTTCGGAATGAGTTACGTGAATCGCGGAGACCAAGTGCGGATACATTTCCCAGATTTTCAAAGGTATTCCTTATGTTGTTTGGGTTGTTGATTACCAACTATCTGTTCCGTAATAATGATAACACAATATCGCTATCTGTCAATATAGTTTTTACATTATCAATTATCTATACTTCTTATCTAATACAGATTAAAACTTTTTATTTATGAAAAAAAAGATAAACAAAGACTTGGGTGATGTAAATAAGTGTCAAATTTGTAAATCAGCTGATCTTAAGCTTATTCTTTCCCTTGGACACCACCCTGTCCCACAAGAATATTTAACGAGTAAAATGCTTCATGCAGAGGAGGTCACTTATCCTTTGAATGTTGTGTTTTGTGATAAATGTAAGCTTGTTCAATTGGATTATGTTATAGATCCCAAAATTGTTTTTCCACCACATTATCCCTATAGAACAGGATTGACCAAAATGTTGATAAATAATTTTCAATCTCTTTCAGATAATCTGAGTACATTAGGGTATTTGAAACCGAAATCATTGGTAGTAGATATTGGCTCAAATGATGGTACTTTACTAAAACCTTTCAAAGAAAAAGGGATGAAAGTTGTTGGTGTAGAGCCTACAGGCGCTGCGAAAGTTGCAAACAAAAATGGAATACCAACCATTCAAGACTTTTTATCAAAGAAGGTTGTGGCAAGTATCATAAAAAAGTACGGTCACGCTGATGTTGTTACAGCTACAAACGTTTTTGCTCATATAAATGATACTAGTTCGCTTGTAAAAAATATTAAAAGTTTGATGTCAAAAGACAGCGTCTTTGTTTCAGAATCCCAATATTTATTGGATATAATTGAAAAAGTAGAATTTGATACCATTTATCACGAACATTTACGATTCTATTCTTTGAAACCAATAAAGATTATGTTAGAAAAAGAAGGTCTTTCTGTTGTTGATGCTGAGAGGATATCTGCAGCTGGTGGTTCGATAAGAGTATATGCAAAGAAGGGTAAGCATCCTATATCTGAACGTGCCCTTTCTATTATTAAGGAAGAAGAGAAAGCTGGATTGTATGACTTTGCCTCATATCAAAATTTTGCTAAGCGCATATATGATGCTAAATATACGTTGGTGTCATTACTGCTCAATCTAAAGAAAAATGGTTCACGTATCGTAGGAATGACCAGCTCGTGCAGATCAAACACACTCTTGAGTTTTATGAAAATAACGGATGATATTTTGGATTATACTGGAGAAAAGAGTGGTTCACCGAAGATTGGTATGTACACTCCGGGCACACATATTCCAGTGGTTGATGAAGAAAGAATCATTAAGGAACAGCCAGAATACCTTCTCATGCTTTCTTGGCACATAGGAAAAGATTTAATTGAAGTTATGAGAAAAAAAGGTTATAAGGGAAAGTTTATTTTACCTTTGCCTGTACCTACTATTGTTGATTGATATACCAGTGTAAAGTCTTTTTTAGTCCGACTTCCAAACTAGTTTTTGGTTTCCAACCGGTATCTTTTTGTAATTTGGAGATATCTGGTAAGCAATGCAAATTAGAATCGTTAGGAAATTTTTTTATATCTAGAGCTTTGGGTTGCCATTTGGCTATATCAAATAATGTTTTTGATATTTCCCCAACTGTTTGTTCTGTCGAAGATCCAATGTTGTAAGTTTTTCCGTCAGTTTTGTTGGATGCCATTGCTATTTTTATTGCATTTACAGCGTCATCTATGTAGCAAGAAGAGCGATTTTCATCGGGGCTAATAATAGGGTAAGGATCTGTTTTGCTGATTACTTTTTCTATCATTTTCGGTATCATTCCACCTGCTCTTGGTCCATATAAATTGTGAGGTCTTACGATTGTGTAGCGTAAATTAGTTGCTTTACAGAAATTAATTATTAGAAGTTCATTTATTATTTTTTGTCCAGCATAAGACCATCGTGGGTCATAGGGATTGGGAATTACTAATGGTATTTCTTCTGGCGTCGGTATAGAAAGGCTCTCCCTCGATCCTATATATGTCTCGTTAGAAGAGGTAAAAAGTATTTTAGTTTTTGATTTGCTGTTTATATCACGAAGCCATTCGAGTAAATTAATAGTTGATAGTATTCCTACTCTAATAACCTCAAAAGGTATTTCTCGAAATTGTTTGAATCCGTTAATGCTCGCCAAGTGATATACCTGATCGAAGTTGGAACCTATTTTCTTCCAGCTATTTTTTTTGGTCAAATCTACTTGTATGACAGTGATGTTACTTTTATTTATAAGTCTATTGAATTCATTATCATTAGGTAATTTTTTATCAGCTATAACTATTGTGTTTTTGGATAAAGACAATGATTTTGCCAAGTGATAACCAATAAATCCCGCACCTCCGGTAATCAATATTTTAGACATACTTATTTTACTGGTGTTTTAGATACCACTTTATTGTCTCTTTTAATCCTTTTACTAAACTTGTTTTAGCTTTCCAGCCAGTATGTTTATGAATCTTGGATACATGTGGTAATCTTCTTTTAACACTGCCATTTGGTGATTTGTGAAGTTTGAGTTTATTTGGTCTCCATTTCATCAATGAAAACATCTTTTTTATAAGATCAGTGATGTTGGTTTCTATGTTTGTTCCTATGTGATATATGCCACCATCAGTGTTTTCTGATTCCATGACAGCTTGAATTGCTTCTACCGCATCATCGATGTAGCAAAAAGATCTGGTATCCTCGGCTCCATATATAGGGAAGGGGTCAACACGATTTTTAATCCTAGAGATTATTTCTGGAATAACGTGATGAGTTCCGGCTCTTGGCCCGTAGAAATTATGTGGACGCACAATGGCCATTCGAAAGTTATATACTTTTGCATAGTGAATAAATAGCAATTCACCAATCAATTTTTGTCCTGCGTAAGACCATCTAGGGTTGAATGGGTCAGCTATTACTAAAGGAACCTCTTCTGGAGTTGGTATCGGTAACTTTCCAAAGGCATCGAGAGCACTCGCATAAGCTTCGTTTGATGAAGTGTAAAGTATTTTTGCGCCGCCCTTTTTGTTGGTTTTTTGAAACCAGTCTAGAGCGTTTAGGGTTGTCAAAATACCAATACGTAAAACCTCGTGGGGAATTTCATAAAACAATTTGGTGCCATTGATGCCTGCTAGATGATAAACATAATCGTATCCATCTCCTAGTTTTGACCAGGATTTCGGATTAGTAAGATCTAATCTTGCTAGTTTTACATCTTCGGTATTTATGAGTTCTTTTAGGTGGTCATCATGCCTGCCTTTAAATAGATCATCAGCAATAATGATCTTGTGGCCTTGTGATGCAAGCCTTTTTGCCAAGTGATAGCCTATGAATCCAGCTCCACCAGTTATCAATATTTTTTTCATCTGCCCATTCTAGCTATTCTGAGTATTATTCGCTACTTGACAGCAGATTAAAAGGATATTCTAGTAGTTGTAATTTTTTGCATTAGAATGCTAAAATTTGGGCAATTATTCGGTATTATTTCATTTATGTATATGACTAAAATTGATAAAGAAAAGATTGTTGTTGTTGGCTTTGGTTGGGTTGGTCAAGCTAATGTTTTGGCATTGAAGAATTCGGGATACGACGTTTCTTATTTTGATATTGCAAAGACCTCATTTCATTACAAAGATAAGTATCAACCTCTTTACGATGATTTGAAATCACTTAGCTCTTTATTAGAAAACGATAGTCGAGAGACTTGGTACATAGTCTGTGTTGGAGATAAGGTGTCGCCAGAAGGTGAACAAGATATCTCTTCTATAGAAAAAGTATTAGAACAACTAAAAGAATCAAAGGGGCGAGTCATTTTGCGCTCTACTGTATTACCTGGTTATTTGAAAACTCTAAAATTTGATTATTATATTCCCGAATTTTTACACGAAAAAAAAGCAGTTGAAGAATCAATCAAACCTCAGTTTTTTGTATTGGGTGTAAGAAACAATAATGTAGTTTTGCCGACATTTCTTGTAGAGTGGAGAGATAAAGCCAGTAAGATTTTTATTGGATCACCAGAGCAAGCTTCCTATATTAAATATCTATCGAATAGCTGGAACGCTTTGAGGATTGCTTTTGTAAATGAATATGGCAATACGATGGCCTTTCCGGATAGCAAGGAAAAAGTAAGTGAAATTGAGAAAGTCATTAACTTTATGTTTGAAGAAAAAGCTTATCTTAGATACGGAAGATCATATGGAGGTCATTGTTTACCAAAGGATACGCGTGCATTTATTGCTTGGCACAAAAAGAGTGGTAACAAGTTACCACTTATGGAGGGGATGCATTTATCAAATGAATTTCACAGGTCAATAGAACAAAAGAATCCATATTTGCGAGAATGGTTTTCTGAATGGGTTCGTCCACAAATATCTGGTAAAGCCGCTCTTAAAGCGCTTTGGTTCTATATCGATAGAAAAATGAAATCAATTATCGAAAAAATTATTGGTAGAGCGTAATGTTATTTTTACTCTATGTACTTTTTTAATATTGAACCATATTTCTCGTTTTCATTATTCACTCTCCACATATAAAGTGGAATGAAGAAAACATAACTATTTTTGAAAGTTTCGGCTACCTGGAAACTAAAATCACGATCTGCACCTCGACCCATGAATGATGGCCATACTCTTTCTTGTAGAGGGCGGAATCTAACTTTATCCAGCACTTCTCTTTTGAATAGGGGAATGCCAGTTACTCCAGGATATGGCTCTATACCGCCCAACAAAAATTTATTGATAAATCTCAATCTCTTGATACTGAAAGGAACAATTTTATGCCAAGAGCCAATTAATTTTACCAATAAACTTTTATTTTTTCTTGCCATCATTGTAATTTCTTTTGGTCCGATGAAATCGAGCTTGCAATCATTGATGTATCTTTCAAGATCGAAACTTTTTCCAATATAATTTTCATCTAGACGAAACCAGTCGGTTGTAATATGAATAGCATTGTATTTTTCCAATAATTTTACTTGAATTTCAATCCGATTTTTGAGTGAGATATCATCGCCATCCTGGAATGTAATATAATCTCCTTGGGCTATTTTGAGACCATCATTTCTTGCTGAATAACCAGCGTTTATGTTGCGATTAAGTTTTTTATTAAATCTGTTTTGGTCATTTGTTTGCGAATTGATAATCTTTAATCGACTGTCTGTTTTTTGCATTTCTCTAACTATTGAAGCTGTATTATCGGTGCAGTTATCATTTACAACAATAACTTCTACATTACGATAACTTTGTGTCAGTATCGAATTGACGGCTTGGCCAATAGTTTTTTCGCAATTATAGGCAGGGATTATTACAGTCACTAATTTTGGATTCATAGATTTAATTTTTGTTTTATGAAATTATCATAGGCTTGGCTAAACTTTTCTCGAGTGTAGTGTTCTCGTGCGTATGTCCAAGTGTCCCTGGCTTTGCTCCTCAACCAAGCCGGATCCATTTCTGAAATCTTTTTTGCTTCTAGGTATATTGATTCTGGAGTCTGTTCAATTAGTGATATGTATTTTGAATCTTCTTGTATTCCGGTTTCGTTACTGATGATCGGTATTAGCCCTGCGTGCATGGCTTGTACTATTGCTCCAGATGAACCTTCGGCATTGGAAGGGTATAAGACAGAACCACATTTTATTATCAATTCATGGAACTTATCACTAGCTACATCGATCCTGCCGTAAACGTGAATATTGGGTAGATCATTTAGTTCTTTTTTGTAGAGTTCAACGAAATCCTTTTCTCCGAATATTGGCCCACAAATATGCAAATGAAGCTCAGGATCCCTCGTAATTGCTTCTATAGCAAGGTCAAGACCTTTTAGAACTGCTCCACCACCACCAAACCAAATAAAATGTTTTCTGGCTTCTTGCCAATTTTTTTGTTCTGGAAAATCAAAAAGCAAGACTGCTGATATTGGTATGAAATAAGGTGTTTTGCCGAATTTATCAAATGTTCCGAATATTGTTTTATTACCAAAACCTTCCAGAAAATTAGCTAGTTCAGCGCTCTTTGAAGGGGGGACTTTTCTTCTTGGTTGAAGTTTGACTCCTCGTCTTGTTTCAAGAAAATTAAGTCTATCTTGTTCGGCTTTATTATATTTTTCCCAATGAGAAATCAGAATATGAAAGACCGTTTTACAATCTTTTGGTAATTGCTTTTGAAATTTTTCTATGCACGCCTCAGTGTCAATGAATACTTTATAATTTTTTTTAGGAATAATATTGGTTTTTTTGGAATCAACAATGTCAACATCATATCCGCGGATCGAAAATAGCCTAGCAATTTCAAAACATTCCCAGTACATTGTGTGAATATTGGAAAAATTTTTCCATGGTTCTACGGTGAATGGTTCGGTGATATAATT
>CAZVXQ010000021.1:0-10518 GCA_964630815.1 uncultured Candidatus Saccharibacteria bacterium
ATTTTCTTCATCTTTTCTGCGACCATTTCCCAGCGATAGTGCTTTTCGACTAAATCCTTTCCATTTTTTATAATTTTATTTCTCAAATCAATATCAGTTATAAGTGTCATGATTTTATCGGCAATACTTTTTGGATTTTGCACTTCACAGAATAATCCAGTTTCTCGATCAACTAGAAAATCCAAAATTCCGCCAACTGGTGTTCCTATAATCGGCAATCCAGCTGACATCGCTTCCAAAAAAGAATTACCCAAACCTTCAGATAAAGATGGTCGAATAAATATCTCCCCTATCTGCAAATATTTTGGCATTTCTTTGTGTGGTATATATCCCAAAAACTTAACTCGATTTTCCAATTTCAATTCCTTAACTTGATCTCTCAGTTTTGATTCTTCATATCCTTGACCCAAGATAATAAATTTTACGTTATTTGGTAACAGGGCCATGGCAGATACAACATCATTGATTGCATTTTTTACAACTAATCTTGAAGTAGTTATGACAAAAATATCTTCATTATTTTTGTCTAATTCTTTTTTCAAATTATCTAAAATAGCTGAGTCTTGTTTAGTGCTAAATAATTTAACATCAACAGCATTTGGTACTATAGATACTGGACATTTCGCGCCCATCACCTTTGCCCAATCACCCAAATATTTAGAAATTGCCTGAATATGATCGGCTCGAGTAAAAAACATTTTGAAAAATGGATACAACGGCAAAGCTCGACGCTTTATGTATTCGACTGGATCACCATCCTGGAGAGTAAAAACAAAACGAACTTTTGGTTTCAAAATTTTGAAAAATAAAGCCGCAAAAGTATTGTATGTGGCCATTAGCGACCAGACGGTATCATAATTTTTCTTCTTATGAAGAGATAGCGCTTTGATTGGACCAAAAATCAAAAGAAAATACTTATTTAAATGCAAATACCATGGCAAAGAATCAGAACTAGTCTTTTGACTACCAGCCCAACCAACTCGATAAACATTTATGTTACCAACCTTTTCATATTTTGGTAGATTGCGATCGAGTCGAAGAGTAATCATATCAAATTCAATCTCACTCGGATCGATTCTATCTGTAACTTCTTTTATGGTGACTTCGGCACCACCGATAAATCGCGGATAGTAGACTAAAGAAAAAATTAAGACTTTTTTCATAAGTTTATTCTAGGCGAGAATGTTCATAGGTGCAAATTTGCAGATGTCTGACATATGCACAAATGCATATAAACTTACTAATTTAAGACCTTTGTTAGCACATCTTCTGGTACTTCTTTTGGAATAACTTCTTGAGGGATCTGCGTTTGTACATCTGGAACTTTATTTTGTTCTTTTGAATCTGGTTTTGAACCACTGACTGGATTTTGATGGTGAGCCTCTTTTGCTTTTGCTAAAACAGCCGAAAGAGCACTCTTCAGATCATTAACATTTTTCTGAGTTTGGACTTTGTGATCTATCTTAGGTTTTTTATTAGCAAGACTAGCCAAAGATACAGGTTGATTTTTATTATCAGAGGACGATCTAGAATTATTTATATTTGTCGGTGGATGTACTGGATGACTAGACGAATTTACTGCATTGTTAATTGACTTTTTTTGTATATTTTCAACACTTTTAATATCACTCACAACAGTACTTCCAATCAGATGATCGGTATCAGCTGGTTTTGGTAAATCTACCAAATTTTGTGGAGAATTTAATTCTTTTTTATCAATATTCTTTTCCAATAAAACCTTCTCTTTATCATTAGTCTTTTGAGCAGTTGATTGACCAGACGATTGGTTGTTAGATTGATCTTTTTTCGACACAGACGAAGATGAAGCAGAAGTTTTTTGAGGATTAGCTTTTGGCGTTGGTTCATGAAAGGCAATAATACTCTCTTCAACCAATGCGCGTGGTCTTGCATATTGCTCGCGTGAAGCATCTATTATCTCTTTGACATAAGACGACTCAGGCTGAGCTATCGGTGGCAATGTTGTAGCAGAAAATGGTTGAGACGACAGACCATCAATCATGAGTTTTAGATAAATCTGTGCAAATCCCAAATTAACCAAATCTTCCATAACAAAAACCGGAGCAAATTCTTTTTCCAAAAGTTCTGCATCTGTTGCTCCTACGCGAAAAGCAATCATAGTACCAACGTTGCCGAAAACTGCCGGTTTTACAATTTCATCCATCTGCTCAACATATTGATGAGCAATAGTTAAATTGAGTTTATATTTTCTTGCCTCAGAGAGAATGTCGGCGAAGGAGGCGTTGGCAAAGTTTTGAAATTCATCAACAAAAAGATAAAAATTCGGTAATAATTTTGCAGCACGATCTGGTACATCAGCACGAGACATGGCTGCTAGATAAATCTTAGTTACTAACAACCCTCCCAAAAGTTTCATATTTTCGTCACCAATTCTTCCTTTCGATAAGTTAATTATTATTATTTTTTTCCTATCCATCGCTTCGCGAAAATCGAAAGACGATTGAACTTGTCCGATCATATTTCTAATAAGTGGATTGGCAGTAAATTGACCGACTTTATTTTGGATCGCTGGGACCGCCTCGGCTGCCATACGTTCGGTATAGTTTGCAAATTCTTTTACCCAAAAAGCTTTGACCGATGGATCCTGAACATGGGAAACGATCTCTTTTCTGTATTCCTTATCCGAAAGCATTCTATTTACTCCTAGCAAAGTGGTATTTGGCGCTTCGAGAAGTGCTAGAAGAGTGTTGGTTAAAATGTATTCCATTCTAGCAGACCATGCGTCCTCCCAAATCTTTTTGAACGTACTCATAAGGCCTGATACAACAAGATGTCTCTTTTGTGGATCTACACTTTCTAGAACATTGAATGAAATTGGAAAATCAGTATCAAATGGAGCAATATGAATAACATCGCGAATACGTTCTTTTGGAACATATTCAAGTAATAGATCTGCAGTCTTGCCGTGAGGGTCAATGAAACACATACCCTCACCATTAGCAATATCCTGAGCGGCCATGTTTTCGAGAAGGGTTGACTTTCCCATACCAGTCTTTCCTATCACGTAGACATGGCGAGTACGATCTTTGGCTTTGATGCCAAACTTGATCCGCTTGTTGCGCGCATCAGTTTCTGCAAAATAGGTAATACGATTATCATCATTCATACTAAAGAATATTATATCATAAAGACAAATCCCCGCCGTGCAAGCACGGCGGGGATGAGATAGTTTGTCAGTGTTGAGACTGAACCGGCGACAGGAGTTCAGAAGGGTCGAAAGGTTGAAGCCCTTGAGATGTCTCCCGGAAATAGGAAAATCCGATGAGACGCACACCTGAGGGCATTTTCCGTTTGACCAACTTGTTGGGTTTGCCATTCCTCGGTGACGAACCCTGCTCCGTACACTTTGCTGACATAGACGATCTACCACTTAGGCTTGTTCAACGTACTTCCAAACTTTAACCGTTCCTCGCGATCAAGTAAGAAGCTCTGTTTTCCCTTGTGGTTCCGGCTATACATAATACAACTTTTACAAAATAAAGCAAGCAGAAATTTTTTATCTGTGTATAACTCACTTATTAATGTCAATTAAAAACCAGCAACCTCAGTCCGTAACTTCAGTTAGTATCTCACCCTTTGGCAAAAGAGCGTCCTTTTTATACACACTTCCTGCATTCCAAAGCATCCAACTAGTAAGTCCGGCATCATATGTCGCCTGCATTTGAGCACGAACCATTGCTGGTGTGTACACGGCACCAAGATCAAATGCTTGCAACCATGGTCGAATCTTATTTGGATTTGCCATAGTAGTCGAAGCCTTTAAAATTGCTTGATCCATAGAATATTTTATAACCTCATAGGGTTTCTCTGCCGGCTTTGGTATACCGATAAAACCCTTACCAAAGTGCGATGGATAAACCATTGGTGCCACATAATCGAAATACATAAGGGCATCAGTTAGACTTTGTCCGATACCCAAATCCCCATCAGCGCTAGTAGTGAGACCGAATAAATCAACAGAGATCGGAATACTACTCGTAGCAAACTGTTGTCTTAAATAAGCAAAGAATGATTTCATCACCTCTCTTCTTGGTTTATCGCCACTCCAGGGATAAACAATATCTTGCATGTTTCCATCTGATGGATAACGAATATAATCAAAATTTAATTCATCAAAACCAAGAGCGTATGATTCTCTACCGATAGCCACCAAATATTCCCAAACTTTTTCTGAACCCGCATCGAGCCATTTGACACCTTTATAATCTTTCCAAATAGCACCTGCTTTATTTTTTACTGCTGAATCAGGATAAATATTTATTAGATAAGAATCCTGAAATGAAGAAATACGACCAATTACATACACGTTTCTTTCATGAAGTTCAGAAATAAATTTCTTTATATCAGGAATTCTTTTTTCAGCTGAACCTATCTCTACCAAGAACGGATTTTCAACAGGAAAACTAATTTTCCCGGAATAATCTTTTACATCGATAACAACAGCGTTAATTTCGGTATTATCAACAAGATCAAAAAGTTCTTTCCTGAACCGCTGATTACCAGCAGCCCAGCTTGTCATATACACCGCTTTTAGAGGATCGGGAGTTTTTATATGTGTAACAATAATTTCTGAGACAGAATCTTTGATCGCACCAGCAAATCTTTCTTGATTACCATTATCAAGTTGAGAAATGAAATCAATCCTACTTGATGGAACATAAAGAACCCCGAAATATATTCCCAATGAGATTACAAAAAAACCAAGGAATATGAGAATAAATCTATTAAAAAAACTGTTGTGCCGAATCTTCATTTATTGACTTGCAATATTATTTGATATATCAGAATTTTTGTGCTCTACAAAAGGTAAATCGGTCTTTTTTGCTATTGGATCGTTTTGTCTTATTGGCAATAACCTGTATGCAAGAATAATAATGATCAAACCAATGACAATGTTGATAATAGTATCGATCGTAGATGTAAAACCTAGAAATGGCTGAATAATAATGAAGAAACCGAGAACCATTATTGTTTGACGTATAGACATGGAGACATTATAACAGCAATATCAAAATCTTTGCATCTTTAGACGAAAAACCCACCCAGAAGCGGTGGGCTCGTACACCGTAAGTCGATTCATATATCTCGAATCATGAATCGTGGGACTGGTTTACCGTTTTGTTCGACTATAACCAGTGGATCAGATTCTTTCAATACCCAAATCGATTCGCGTTCGGGAGAAGAAAACTTGATTCTTTCAGGTCTCTGACCTTTTGGATGACCAGCTAAGCGGGCCGGCTGATAATAATAATACCGATAGACAAAAGAAATGAAAAAATTTTCTTCTTTCTCGATACGCCAGTACTCTTGTCGATCTTTTCCGCTTCCAAGTGCAATTGTCATCTTTGCTAACCAGCATTGTGACAAAATAATTACCCTAGAACCATCAGATGAAATCGACAATTGCCCCAAACCGATTTGGTAATAATCCCTGTAAGGGGTCATCCATCTTAATTGAAATGGATTGAAGTCTTCAAGTTTCTTGCGAAGAACAGCGGGATCTAACCAATAGCCATGCATTTGAATCCTTTGGTTAAGTGTTTTTACTATTTTCCAAATCAATTATATCACTTAATATAGTGACTGTGCTCCATCACCCTCCTTCAGGCTCATACTTACATTTCAACCAAATTCACAACACTTAACTCCACTAATTCACAAACACCACAAACTCACCTCTCACCTTATCAGCATTCTTTTCAAAATAACTTTTAACTTCAAAAGCGCTACCAGCAACAACTTCTTCAAAAATCTTAGTGATTTCGCGCACGACTGTCACATTCTTTTTTGGACAAAAATTGATCAACGAATCTAAAGTTTTCATTATTCTATGTGGAGATTCGTAAAAAATAACCGCTCTATCCACACTAGAAATTTCTTTAAACAAAGTCTCCCTGCCCTTTTTATGAGGTAAAAATCCAAGAAAGATAAAATCAGCACAAGGTACACCAGCCACAGAAATGGCAGCAGTCAATGCCGAAGGACCAGGTATAGACTCAATTTTTATTAATCCATCTGATATTTCTTTTGTTAATTGTTGTCTTAGCATCCTGACAAGTTCAATACCCGGATCTGAAATACCAGGAGTACCAGCATCAGAAACTAGAGCAATATTTTTTCCCTGTTTTATTAAATCAATAATTTCTTCTTGGCGAGATAATTTACTATGAACATGATAGGACATAGTAGGAACCACAATAGAATAGTGATCCAATAATCTCTTGGTCATTCTGGTATCCTCGCAAAGTACCAAATCTGCTCTTTTTAGCACCTCCAAAGCACGTAGGGTTATATCGCCCATGTTGCCTATCGGTGTTGCTACAACAGAAAAAGTAGTCATAAGTCAACATTATCATAAAACCATAAAATTGCACTTCTTTTTTTCAAATTTCTAGAGCACGTATTTTGAGCAAAAACAATACTTGCACCAGAGCTCAATAAACTTTAGACTGTGTCCATGAACTTAAATGACAAAAAAATAATATATGTCACTCGTGAAATAGAACGAGCTCTCGGTACAGAGCCAAATCAAAACTTTATTATTGTCTCAAATAAAACCAAATACGGCGAAATCATAAAAAAAGCATATCCTGATTTTGTACACCTTTTACAATCAGATAACAAAGACCTGCTTGGTACAACCGAATTATTATCAAAACCAGAAACTGCTAGTTTGGTAACTGCAGATTCTTATATTCTAGTCTTCAAAAATACACTTCGAGTCGAATCGGAAATTAGTTCCAAAAAATGGAAAGTACTCAATCCAAAATCTTATCTATCCGAAAGAGTAGAAAATAAACTCTCACAAATCCGTTGGCTCGGAGAACTAACTAAGTATTTACCTAGCCACACAGTCAAACTAGCCAAACAAATAAGTTGGAAAAACGATCCGTTTGTAGTTCAATGGGCTCACGGACACACTGGTGATGGCACGATTTTACTCAAGACTCGTGAAGACCTCGTAGCACTTCAAGATAAATTTCCGGAGAGAATGGCAAGACTTACAACATATATACAGGGCCCATCATTTACTGTAAATGCAGTTGTTGCCAAAGACAAAATCATGATGGGCAACATTAGCTACCAAATTACCGGGCTACAACCATTTACTGACAATGAATTTAGCACGGTAGGCAATGACTGGGGCTTTGCTCATAAATTCCTAAATCAACGCGATATCGATAGTATAAAAACCATAGTGCGAGACACGGGTATAAAACTGCAAAAAGACGGTTGGCGCGGTCTCTTTGGGGTTGACTTCATTATGGATGAAAAATCTAGAAAAATTTATCTAATCGAAATAAATGCTCGTCAACCAGCATCTACCACATTTGAATCTATGCTAGAGATCGAAGAGAGGGAGAAAAAAGGCATCAAAGGTATTACAACATTTGAAGCACATCTTCGAGCTTTATTAGAACTACCAATCGATCAAGATATAATCGCTATAACTGACGGCGCACAAATAGTCCAAAGAGTAACAAAACACGTTCAAAGTGTCTTTGATGACGCGGTAACAAGTCTAAGCAAGAAAGGTTTTGAAATAATAGTCTATGAAAATACAACACCAAACTCAGACCTAGTTCGTATCCAAAGCAAATCAAGTATTATCGATCATCATTCCTGTCTAAACGCAAGCGGAAATTCAATTGTAGAAACCATAAAAACCTGCAAACTAAATCTCGAGGTATAATAGTCAAATGGAAACAAAAACCCTATCAAAAAAAGCTCTCGAAGTTATAGAGCAATATTCCAATTTTTCATTTGGCAACGCACATACAAATGTTCCCTATTTCAACAATCGCACCACAAAAAAACGCCTTTCGCTTCGTGCCTATATTGGCAAAGGTTCTCCGGCGGATATAAGAGAAGAATTAGAGACAATTGTTGTAAAAGAAAAAATTGATCAAAAATTATTTACGGATGAAACACTAAAAAAAATCTTAGTTGATAATGATCTAGGTATCGAATGTTCTGGTTATGTCTATCATGTATTGGAAGCCGAATCAAAAAGTCGCAACCTCGGAAGTATAGGTAAAAAAATAAATTTCATAAAAAAGCCAGGTTTTTTGGGTCAAATTATTTGTTCATTTAGACCTGTTGAAAATTGTGATACAGAGACTTTTGCTAACCATACCAATAGTAGGAAAATAGACATTAAGGAAGTTCTCCCGGGTGACATCATTACAATGATTGGTGACAAAACAAATAAAGAGCGTAATCATATTTTAATTGTCAAAGAAGTGCACTATTTAGACAATTTACCAAAGCAAATAATCTACTCTCATTCAGTTGCATATCCAGAAGATGGTTTGTACAAAACAGGACCAAGACAAGGTTCAATAGAAATTTCTGATACAAATCGACCGATCACTGAACAAAATTGGATCGAAGAAAACCACCAAGGTGAGAATAATAAACTTTATATTAGAGCAAAAAATAGCCAGACTGATATTAGAAGATTAATTTCCTTCTAATATACAGTATGCTTGTTTGGAAAAAGCCACTTTTCATGGTATCGTATTTCGTATGTTAACCATTCTTGAAGGCACAGCAGATTTGGCCTATATTATAGGTTTTACACTATTAAGCTCAATTATAGCCTTTTTATGGGCACCTATTCTGTCGAAGATTCTTTATCGTTTCCATGTCATAAAAGGCACCAAAACTGAGCTTCAAACAATAGAATCTCAAGCATACAAGACATCGACACCTGTTATGGGTGGATTACTTGTTATTATCACAGTGGCAGTTATAACTTTTTTACTCAACTGGTCTCGCAGTTTCACCTGGGTTCCAATCGGAGTAATGCTCTTCTCTGGTGCACTTGGCGCAGTCGATGATCTAATGAATATTTTTGGTCGTGAACGTCATTCAAAAAAATTTGACCATGTTCTTCGTCTAATTCGTGTTCACAAACAATGGAAGATGCGTATTTGGTACACACTGACTTTGCCATGGATTGCTTTCAAAAGAATTTCTGTTTGGTTTGGTTCAAGAACTTCTAGAGGTATATTCGTTCATGAAAAATTAATCCTACAATTTGTTGCTGGTAGCCTTACTGCTTGGTGGGTTTATTCTAGACTAGGTCCAGCTTGGCATTATATCTATCTTCCTTTTGGTGAAAGTTTTGACGCAGGTTTTTTAATCGTTCCAATTATTATTTTTATAGTGATGTTTACAGCAAATGCTGTCAACATTGCTGACGGCATGGATGGATTGGCAGGTGGAATGCTCATGACCACAATGACCGCATTAACTTTGCTTTCATGGATCAACGGCTTCGGCGAATTGGCTATACTAAACGCAACCGCAGTTGGAGCTCTCATTACATATACCTATTTCAATATCAAACCAGCCAGATTTATGATGGGAGACGTTGGATCATTAGGGCTTGGAGCTTTGCTTGCTGTAAATGCTATGGCCATAGGTGAAACTAGTGCTCTTATATTCCTCGGCTTTATGTTTTATATCGAAGCTTTATCTGTCATCATTCAAGTCGGTTCTCGTTATCTATTTGGTAAGAAAGTTTTCAAGATGGCACCATTACACCATCATTTCGAACTGTCCGGTTGGAGTGAAGAAAAAACTGTAATGCGCTTTTGGGTTGTTCATTTCTTCTTCGTAGTATTCGGATTTTGGTTAGCCCTTCATTAGTATGAAATATTTATCCTGGAAAGAAGAAACGATCAGTGATTTCTCTGTGAATAACATCGCTCACATGTATGAAAATGGTTTTGTTTTCACAAGGATTGGTAGAGGAGTTATGCAACAAACTAGATCATTGCGTATAGATCTTAATCTTTTTGAATTAAGTAGCGAAAATAGACGCATTCTAAAGAAAGTACCAAATCTAGAAATGAAACAAGTAGTTCTACCACTTTCCTCTTCTCAATACAATTTTTCAATCGGTAAAATGGCAAAAGATTTTTATGACACAAAATTTGGCCCAAATATCATGAGTGCTCAAAAAGTCAAAGAAATGCTTACCGATCCAGACAAAAGCAATTTCAACCAATTGTTGGAATTTCGAGATGTTCAACCGCACAATGACGAACCACATTCCGATCAGCAGATGTCTGACTTCTGCAATGGTTATACTATATGCTATTCATCATCAACAATACTCCACTATTCATACCCATTTTATAATTTGAATAATTGTCCAAAAGATATGGGCCTTGCCATGATGATCACTGCTGTGCAAAAATCAAAAGAAGCGGGTTTAAAATATGTTTATCTCGGCTCTCTCCAAAGAGCAACTGATGTCTATAAACTTCAATTTTCTGGTCTCGAATGGTTCGACGGAGAAAAATGGACTACAGATTTGAATGAAGCAAAGAAAATTCTAACATCTTAAGCTATACTGGATATATGAAAAATGATGCAATGGATAATAAAATAAAACTACCAAAAAGACTTCATGTTATAGGTATATGCGGAGTGGCTACAAGCGCCCTAGCAATAGCATTTCACAAG